>CAYOYT010000159.1:0-6102 GCA_964408245.1 uncultured Dongia sp.
CGCACGGCTGGTAAGGCCGATCCCTCACTTTACGGATTCATGAAGTTGGGCGACACTTCTAGAGTGGCAGGAGCAATCTCCGAGTCGCTGTTGGGGTTAAGCATCGTATTGCCCACGTGATCATAGGACCGAATGGCGCAGCTCGTTCTTCTTAATGATTACCGCCGCCAAGGCCGCCGGGTCTATTTCAACCGCGACGAGCTCAATCTTCTGCTTGGGATCTATAGCCGCAAGGTAGCCCACGCCAGTTGGCGCGATTACGCGATCGACCACCGCAGCAACATGGCGGTCTTCTCGATCTACCGACGCACCCAGGAACAACCCACTTTTACGGTGACCAAGGTCCTGCTGCGCGGCGATAAAGATGCCAATTACATCCTCCTTGCGGGCAAGCGGCAGCTCAAATCCTCGCGGCGGCTCTCGGAGGTTATCGACTTTCTCGACCGGCAACTGAACCTGGTCGAATAGGAGGCGAGGGCGACACAGGGTTTATTGTCCTCCGCGTTCTCCGTTTAAACGTGCTGAACACTATATGTTCCGTCAAAATCTGTTCTTATCCACAATATTTTGATTTTTCCCCATTGCCTCTCCGCATCTTGTGGGGTGAAATAATCACCACTTAACATCTTGAGCAGGTGCCGCCTTCATGGCGAGCGCTAGTCAAGCGCCAGCTAAACCGGTGGGAGAAGACATCATGGAATGGACCGAACAGCGGATTGAGATGCTGCGCAAACTCTGGGGCCAAGGCCAGACGGCCAGCCAGATCGCGACCCTTTTGGGAGGTGTCACCCGCAATGCGGTGATTGGTAAGGCTCATCGGCTGGGTCTTACCGGCCGGCCCTCACCTATCAAGCGCGATGGCGCCGAAGCCGCGGCACCTCGCCGCCGCCCCGCAGCCCAGCGCCGCCAACAGCCGGCGGTTGCAGCGATGCCAGTGCCGCGTC
The DNA here is from genome assembly GCA_964408245.1 of uncultured Dongia sp. Taxonomy (GTDB): domain Bacteria; phylum Pseudomonadota; class Alphaproteobacteria; order Dongiales; family Dongiaceae; genus Dongia. The sequence continues at coordinate 945 of CAYOYT010000159.1, forward strand.
ACATGCCGACGCGGGCCGCTGCGACACTGATCGCCGATGCCCAACCGCGTTACGGCGCGCCTGCCCTCGACATGACCGACGCGCGTTCAGAACCGCAGGTCGCCATTCCAAAAGCGCCGAGCGCACCGCGCGTGTCCGCCCAGGCGGGGTCGAAATCTTGCTCTTGGCCGGTGGGCGATCCCAAGCAACCGGGCTTTCATTTCTGCGGCGATGCGGCCGAAGCAGGTCGTCCTTATTGCGCCCATCACTGCGGCATCGCTTACCACCGCAAGTCTGAAGCGGCCTAAGAGATCACAAGCCTCATCCAGCCAAGAGATGGCTCGATGGGGTGGGCGCTAAAAAAACGAAACGCGGCGGCTGTGCTTTCGCAGGCGCCTTTTTTCGTTACGGCCGCTTTTCGCTCAGGATCCAGCTACCGTTCTTGATGAGACGCGGATTGTCCGGTTCCATCTCCAGCGCCTTCATCAGCCAGTTACGCGCGAGCTCCGGCTCGCGGTTGTAATAAGCGCAGATGCTGCCGATGTCGTAGGGGCCGATTCCCCAGGCCGTAGCATCGCGGGTGTGATCGCGCGGCATCTGCGTAATATCAAGGGCGCGCCGCGCCGCCGAGACATCGCCCGCCCAATCTTTCTGTTCCAGACAGAACTTCGCTAATTCATGCCAGCTCGCGCGCGCTAAAGGTGCTTCCGCGCAGCCCTGCAGCAGGGTGGACCGGGCCTCGCTGAGGCGATCCATCTTCTTGTGACAATACGCGATGAAACGCCCAACATGGTAGTCCGCTTCCATCGCTCATTGCGCCCAGCGTTCGACAAACTGCGCCTCATTGAGGGCGATGGTGTAGACGGCGATCCTCATAAACGGGCGCCACCGAAATTGCCGAAAGGAACTAGCGGCTCACGGTGTTTCGGCTTCGGCCTTCGTCTTAAGATTGGCGAGGCCGACTTCGAAATCTGTGCCGATCATTTTATCAAGATCGAAGAAGATCGACATTACTTTGGACATGAGTGGTGTCGGCGTGACCATGGTCCAGGTCACATCGGTGTTGTCGGTCTTCGGCGAGAGCGTGAAGTTCGCCATCGCCTCATTCTCCATCGGCCGCAGAAAATGGATCTTGATGACAATGCGGGTAGGCGGTGCGGATTCAGTGATCTCCATCTTGCCCTGGCCGACGTTCTTGTTACCGTCCCAGGCGTAAGTGGCACCCTTGCCGGTGATGGGCACGCCGAGCTCGCGCTTCATACCGGGATCCTTGGTCTCATAAGGAGACCAGGACTGCCAAGCTTGGAAATCGTTGATGAGCGGGAAGATCTTGTCCGCCGGCGCTTTGATCGTGATGCTGCGCGAGATGGTGATCGCGTCGGGTTTCATCGAGGCATAGATAAGAACGCCCAAGGCGAGCAGCACGATGACAGCGATAATGATGGCAAAGATCTTCATAATGCTCCTCTAATCCGAGAATTCGGATGTTATCTTGGATAGCGAGGCGGGGTATTGCAAGAAAATCGTTACATGCTTTACTTGCCTCAAGCAGCAACAAGGTGCTGAATTCTTTTAAGATCAGTTAGAAAATCGCCGTAGGCCTCTTTCTTCGCCGCCGCATCTGGGATGCGCAGTAGATAAGAAGGATGCACGGTAATATAGCCCTGCCAATTCTCGAACGTCGCTGGTCCACGCGCGCGGGTTACGGAAACGGTGTGACCGGACAAGGCCGCCGCCGCTGTGCCGCCCAAGGCGACGACCAAGCGCGGTTTCACTAGCTCCAGCTCTTTCATCAGCCACCAGCGATAATGCTTCACCTCGCCCATGGTCGGTTTCTGGTGAATACGCTTCTTACCGCGCGGTTCAAACTTGAAATGCTTCACGGCATTGGTGAGATAGACCTCGTCGCGGTTGATGCCAGCTTGCCTCATCGCCTGTGTTAGCAATTGCCCCGCCGGACCGACAAAAGGCCTACCTTGCAGATCTTCTTGATCACCCGGCTGTTCACCAACGAAAACGATTCCAGCATGGGCCGGGCCTTCGCCGAGCACGGCTTGTGTTGCTCCCGGCACCAGGGGCGGTGAGGCTGCGATGATGCGGTTGAGTGCCGCCAGGCTCGTTGGATTCTGATTGGTCATCGCCGCCACGGCTTTTTCTGGATTGCGCTTTAGCGGCATCGTTGCCTCCTTCTCGATCATCATCGCCACACGTTGCGGTGCCTCGCGCACCAGGCTTTTAATCAGCTGAGCCTCAGGCAGGTTGCGCCAGTATTTCTTCGGCATTTCTTGGCGCATCATCTGCGGGTTGGTGCGCGCTGGGTTAAAGGTGCTTTCGTAATAAGCAAGCCACCCGGCCTCCATCGGATCGCTTTCTGGTACGTCGCCACGGTGGCCCGCGGGACCGATCACAAGCTCGGCGCGATTCCATATGAGTGAACCGATGGGCGTCACGATCGACCAACGCAAAGCTGTAAAACGTCTGACGAAGAAATTTGCAACCGCTTCGAGGATATAATGCTCTGGTTCGAACCAGGCGGTGAAGTGCTTGGTTCCGTCCGGCGCGTCGATTCGGCGAAAGCGGACGAAAGCGTGCATCTTGTGGATGTCGCGGCGCACTGATTTACGCATGCGGGTAAGGCGATGCACCAGCGGGTCGCTGGCGATCTCGTACAGCCGACGCTCGCCGCGATGGATGCGATAGACCAGCATATAAAGCAGCTGATAGCGCTCTGGGTCATGGTGGCAGACAATTTCACCAATGAGATCGCCCACCGCCCGCGGTAACGGCACGGGCGGCGCTTCACCAGTAAGCTCGTCGCCAAACAACTGATTCTGATCGCCCGCAGCCCAGCTGACCAACGCGGGATCGGTCTTCTGGGCAATAAGTCGGCGCAAAGCGGTGCGAAAGCCTTTAAGATCGGCACCTGGTGCCAGGATCAACCGCTGCATTAGAAAAGGCTCAGCTGCCGTGCCGGCGCCACCAGCAAGCCGCGCAGATCCTCGCGGTCGGCAAGCGTCGTCGGTCGGTGGTCGGGTGTGATGAGGAATGCCTTTGCGCGCGATATGTGTGGGCTTAGGCGCGCTAGATCGGCATAGCGCAAGGTCGCGTGGCGGCGCGCTGAGATGAGGCGATCCACCACACGCACACCAAGTCCTGGAATGCGGAGCAGCATCTCACGCGACGCCGTATTGACATCGAGCGGGAAGAGATGCCGGTTCTGAAGGGCCCAGGCGAGCTTGGGGTCGATTTCGAGATCAAGCATGCCGTCTTTCATGCCCAGCGTGATCTCGGCAACTTTAAAGCCGTAGAAGCGCAGCAGCCAATCGGCTTGATAGAGTCGGTTTTCGCGCTGCAGCGGCGGCGCCTTTATTGGCAGGATGCGGCTTGCTTCGGGGATCGGGCTGAAGGCCGAATAATAGACACGGCGGAGGCGATAGCCACGATAGAGACTGTCGCTTGCTTCTAAGATGCCGTTATCACTGGTGGCATCGGCGCCGACAATCACCTGCGTACTCTGTCCCGCCGGCGCGAAGCGACGTCGCTCTTCTTTCGCTTCTGAGATGCGTGCCCGCATCTGTTCCATAGCACTGGTGATGGTGGCGCCGTCTTTTTCTGGCGCCAGTTGCTTGAGACTTGCTTGGTCGGGGAGTTCTAGATTGATCGACAGTCGATCTGCAAAAAGCCCCGCTTGCTCGATGAGCCAGGGATTGGCTTCCGGAATTGTCTTCAGATGAATGTAGCCGGCAAAACCATGTTCTTGCCGCAGCTTCTTGGCCACCAACATCATCTCCTCCATCGTGCGGTCGGGTGATCGGGCGATGCCGGAGGAAAGAAACAGGCCTTCGATGTAGTTGCGCTTGTAGAAAGCGATGGTAAGCGCCACCACCTCGTCAACACTGAAGCGCGCCCGGGCTACATTGGACGAGCGGCGATTGATGCAATAGGCGCAATCGAACAGACAGTAATTGGTCAGCAGGATTTTCAGCAAAGAAATGCAGCGCCCATCCGGTGTATAAGCATGGCAGATACCATTGCTGGTCGAGCCCAGGCCGCCTTTCCCAGCCGAGCGTTTCGGCGCACCCGACGAGGCACAAGAGGCGTCGTATTTCGCCGCATCTGCGAGAATACTTAGTTTGTCAAATAGAGGATTGTTCATGATATGTTCAGTTTAGATAAAATACTTTAGCACCGCTAGCTTTGCTTCTCCGTCTTATTACTCCTGCTGGCGGAGCTTGCGACTGTCGCGTATCTGTGCCTTAACTAAAACCAGTTTTAAAGTGATATCAGATAGGAAGTATTGTCATGAGTTTGCAGCTGTACGCCCATCCGCTCTCTTCCTATTGCCAAAAAGTCCTGACGGCTTTCTATGAGAACGACACATCTTTCACTTATCGCGAAATCTCCTTCGAAGGGAATGAGGTCGCTGCCGAGTTTGCGCGGCTGTGGCCGATCCAGCGCATGCCGCTGCTGCGCGACGGCGATCTCAGCATCATGGAATCGACCATCATCATTGAGCATCTGGATCAACACCATGGTGGCAAGATCCGGTTTATCCCAACCGATCAAAAGGCGGCGCAGGAAGTACGCTTCCTGGACCGCGTATTTGATTGTTACGTCATGACGCCGATGCAGAAGATCGTCTTCAACGCGATCCGGCCCGAGGACAAACGCGATCCCCTCGGTGTCGATGAGGCGCGCACTTTACTCGACAAAACGTATACCTGGCTCGAGACACGGCTGAAGGGCCGCGCTTGGGCGGCGGGCAATGATTTTACCTTGGCCGATTGCGCCGCGGCGCCCTCGCTTTTCTACGCCGATTGGGTGCATGAGCTCGGCAACCGTTTCCCCAATCTTCAGGCCTATCGCGCGAAGCTGTTAGCGCGGCCGAGCTTTGCCCGCGCGGTCGAGGAAGGCCGGCCCTATCGCCATCTTTTTCCCTTGGGTGCGCCAGATCGCGATTGAGCGAGCGGTGACGCGTCCGTGTTACGTCGGTGCTATTTGAAAAGCGCTGCGTATTCATCTGGCTTGAAGCCGGCGGTGAGTTTCTTGCCCGTATCGAGGATCGGCCGCTTGATCATCGGAGGCTGCTTCTGCATCAAAGCAATCGCCTTGGCTTCAGTGAGGTTCGCCTTATCTGAATCGGGTAGGGCGCGGAAGGTCGTGCCAGCGCGATTGAGGA
>CAYOYT010000160.1:0-1745 GCA_964408245.1 uncultured Dongia sp.
CCATGACAGCGTGAGAGAACTTCCTGTAAGCGATCAATCGCTTCAGAAAATTTTCGTCATGGTCGGCGGAGGCCGACCATCTACGAGTTTGATTAGAATAAGCAATATAATTATATAATATAGCAATTAAAAGACATTTTACTACTAATTTGTACTAAATAATGATGTTTTCTATCATCATACCCTTGACGCTGTTGCGGCCGCGAAGGCAGAATGGTGTTTATGCTGCAATGGCTAAATCGCGAGAAAAGGGCGAAATCATGAGTGAAACGGTCAAGGTGGTCGCGATCGAAAAAGCCACCAAAGCGGCGCCAATTACTGGCAAGAACTTGTATGAGATCGGCGAGATCCCGCCTTTGGGGTATCTGCCACAACAGATGTATGCGTGGGCGATCCGCCGCGACCGTCATGGGCCGCCGGAAACAGCCATGCAGGTCGAAGCTGTCGAAACGCCGCAGCCCGATCAGGATGAAGTGATTGTCATGGTGATGGCCGCCGGCGTGAATTACAACGGCGTCTGGGCTGGCCTCGGCAAACCGATCTCACCCTTCGACGTCCACAAGGCCGACTATCATATCGCCGGCTCCGACGCGGCTGGCATCGTCTGGGCCGTCGGTTCCAAAGTGAAGCGCTGGAAGGTCGGCGACGAGGTCGTGGTTCATTGCAATCAGGACGATGGCGACGACGAGGAATGCAACGGCGGCGATCCTATGTTCTCACCGACCCAGCGTATCTGGGGCTATGAAACTCCGGACGGATCTTTCGCGCAGTTCTGTAAGGTACAGGGCCGTCAGTTGATGCCGCGTGCCAAGCACCTTACCTGGGAAGAAAGCGCCTGCTACACGCTGACACTCGCCACTGCCTATCGCATGCTATTCGGTCATCGTCCGCATATCTTGCGCCCGGGTCATAATATCCTCATCTGGGGTGCTTCCGGCGGTCTCGGCTCAATGGCCGTGCAGCTTTGCGCCACCGCTGGCGCCAACCCAATCGGCATCATCTCAGATGAATCGAAGCGCGAATTTGTGATGTCGCTGGGTGCTAAGGGTGTCATCAACCGCAACGATTTCGATTGCTGGGGTCAGTTGCCCGATGTCGACGACACCGCTGGCTACAACGAGTACATGAAGAAATGCCGCGCCTTCGGTAAGGCCATCTGGGATATAACCGGCAAGGGAAACGATGTCGATTTTGTCTTCGAACATCCGGGCGAGCAAACCTTTCCCGTCTCCTGCTTCGTCGTGAAGCGCGGCGGCATGGTCGTCTTCTGCGCCGGCACTACCGGCTACAACATCACCTTCGATGCCCGCTTTGTCTGGATGCGACAGAAGCGTATCCAGGGTAGCCATTTCGCCAACCTCCTGCAGGCGAGCCAGGCCAACAATCTGGTGGTTGAGCGCCGTATTGATCCGTGTATGTCAGAAGTGTTCGGTTGGGATGATATCCCCGCCGCCCATACCAAGATGTGGAAGAACCAGCACAAGCCCGGCAACATGGCCGTGCTGGTGCAAGCCAAACGGCCCGGTCGCCGCACGCTGGAAGACTGTATGGAGGAGTGATGTCTGCCACGCTGCGTGAAGAGGGAGCGGCCGCTTCGCCGCTCCTCGCGGATTTGCTTGTCCGGGCTCGTACGAGCTTGACGGCAGCACAGACCATTCTCGCGGAGGTGCGAGGTAAGCTTGTCGCTCTCGTCACGGCCGGCGGCAAGAAGGTCTGCGACGCGCAGCTGAAGCTGCGCACCATGC
>CAYOYT010000160.1:1755-6098 GCA_964408245.1 uncultured Dongia sp.
CGATCTGAAGGCGCTCGACGCCCAGCAATTCGCGGCTCACGGCTATTCCTGGCTCGCCACTTATGTAACGGCGCTCGAGCAGATGCTGGCCTGGAGCGAAAATCTCGAAAGCTCTGGCCGGTTTGGCGAGCGCGAGCAGCTGATCCTGCAGATCGCATATGGTGAATATCTATCGCAGATCAGAGGTGGCTGGCCGATGGCGCAAGGTGAGATCGTCCGTCTGGCGGATTTCGGCCTCGATGCTGCCGCTGCGAAATTCGACGATGCCTTGCGCACAATTGGCAATTCAGCGGCGGCACGTGCGTATCTCGCTAAGTTTATTGCCGATGGTGAGTTTGGTGAAGCGGCTTTGGATGATGAAACCCTTATCATCGTCCGCGATCAGTTTCATGCCTTCGCCACCGATCATGCGGAAGATGCGCATCGGTGGCATCTAAAGGACGAGCTCATTCCGATGGAGATCGTCGGACAGCTTGCCGATATGGGTGTCTTTGGCCTCACGGTGCCGCAGGAATTCGGCGGCGCCGGCATGGGCAAGCTCGCTATGTGCGTGGTGACCGAGGAGCTCTCACGCGGATACATAGGTCTGGGCTCACTGGGGACGCGGTCGGAGATTGCTGCGGAACTCATCCGTCTCGGTGGTAGCGACACACAGAAACAAAAATGGCTGCCGAAGATCGCCAGCGGTGAGATTTTGCCAACCGCTGTCTTTACTGAGCCCAATACCGGGTCCGACCTCGGCTCATTGCGCACCCGCGCTATCAAGGATGGAGATACCTATCGTGTAACTGGCAATAAGACCTGGATCACCCATGCCAGCCGCACCGATGTGATGACTTTGCTCGTACGCACCAATGCCACCACCAAAGATCATAGTGGTCTCTCAATGTTCCTGGCGGAAAAACCGCGCGGTACCACAGCCGATCCGTTTCCCGCGAAAGGCATGACAGGCAGCGAAATTAACGTACTTGGCTATCGCGGCATGAAGGAATACGAACTTGGCTTCGAAGATTTTGAGGTGAAGGCGGAGAACCTATTGGGTAATAGAGAGGGCGATGGCTTCAAGCAGTTAATGGCGACCTTCGAATCGGCACGAATTCAAACGGCGGCCCGCGCTGTCGGCGTTGCCCAATGCGCTCTAGAACTCGGCCTCAAATACGCCAGGGAACGCGTGCAATTCGGCGCGCCGATCTACAGCTTCCCGCGCATCCACGGTAAACTTGCTTGGATGGCGGTCGAAACGATGATGGCGCGTCAGCTCACATATTTCGCCGCGCGCGAGAAAGACAGCGATCGCCGGTGCGATATTCCGGCCGGCATGGCAAAGCTTTTAGGCGCGCGCGTCGCCTGGTCGAATGCCGACAACGCCCTGCAAATCCACGGTGGCAACGGTTATGCCCAGGAATACAAGATCAGCCGCGTCCTGTGCGACGCGCGCATCCTCAACATCTTCGAAGGTGCCGCAGAGATCCAAGCACAAGTCGTGGCGCGGGGACTTCTAAGCGGCAGAAACTAGTCGGCCACATTCTTCTAACCGTCATGGCAGGAGAAGGCCAAGGACGATGAAGTTAAAAACCCGGCGCATCGGATGGCTTCTCGGCATGGCTCCTGCGGTTCACGACCATGCGATCATGCAATTCAGTAATCGTCTTGCTGCCAGTCTTCGCGCAAATGCCAGGAATGAGCGCATGGAGAAAGCAGGCGATAGCTCCCATCAGCATCCGGCCGCTGAAGCAGCTTGCGGTCCAAAGATGTTCCCAATAGCTCTCGCCGACTGATTTCGGATGAGCCAGAAACAATTTGCTAATCACGGGCGGGCTCCAAGGGCGTGTTCTACGACGAAGCATGATAACCAGACGCCGTTAGATTTTCTTCCCATTCTTTGCGAAAATATGCCATCATTGCGTAAATTTATCACATAAAACGTCGCAATTATGGAAAAAAACACCGTCATAGAGCTCGATAGCGCAGATGCTCGTATCCTGACCGCACTGCAGGTGGATGCGAATCAGGCCATCGCGGAACTTTCGGAATCTGTCGGCCTCTCCGCCAATGCCTGCTGGCGCCGGATCAAGCGACTGGAAGAACTGGGGGTCATCCGCCGCCGCGTCGCCTTACTCGACCCGATGAAGCTTGATCTCGGCGTCACCGTCTTCGTCGCCATTCGCACCAATCAACATAACGATGCCTGGCTGCAGAAATTCAACAACGCCGTCGAAGAAATTCCAGAAATCGTCGAGCTCTATCGCATGAGCGGTGATGTCGACTATCTCATGAAGGTCGTGGTGGCGAGCATCGCTCATTATGATCAGGTCTATAAGCGCCTCATCAAACGTGTGAAGCTCACAGATGTCAGTTCCAGCTTCGCCATGGAGCAGATGAAGTACACAACCGCATTGCCGGTGATCGCGCGATAAGTACGTCGTAAACTCCAGGTCCAAAACGCGCGGTGGATTGACAGGCGTACTTTAGCTGAACGATCATTCAATTCTTGAACGATCATTCAGCCTTAAGAGCAAAATTCATGTCAGCCGACGCGCGCTTCGATTTCCTCTTCACACCTTTCCAGCTCGGTCCCGTCACGGCCCCCAATCGCTTCTATCAGGTGCCGCATTGCTCGGGCATGGGGCATGAACGACCGCACACATTGGCGGCGATGCGAGGAATGAAAGCCGAGGGCGGCTGGGGCATCGTGAACACAGAATATTGCACGATCCACGAAAGCTCGGACGATGCTCCCTTCCCTATCCAAACGTTATGGGACGATGAGGATATCCACCAGCACGCAATGATGACAGAAGCGGTCCACAGGCATGGATCGCTTGCTGGTGTCGAATTGTTCTTAGGCGGGCAGCGCATGGCGAATATGGGGTCGCGCGTCTCGCCGATGTCGATCGAGAGCATGCCGGTACTCACGGGAGATCCCCTGCAGACCAAGCGGATCGACGCCCGAGATATCGCTGATATCCGGCAATGGCATGTAAACGCCGCCAAGCGCGCGATGACCGCCGGCTTCGATATCGTCTACATCTATGCTTGCCATCATTACCTGCTGCATTCCTTCCTCAACGAAAGTGAGAATACGCGGCGTGACGCCTATGGCGGATCGGCGCTCAATCGCGTTCGCATCGTCCGTGAAATACTCGAGGCCGTTAAGGATGCGGTTGGCCATAAATGTGCGGTGGCCTTGCGTTGGGCCTCGAATGCCGAGCATCCGCAGGAACAGGACGCATGGCTGGAGATGACGCAGAGCCTAGACGGCCTGCCAGATCTCTGGGACCTCACGGTCAATGATTATAGCATCGAGATGGGATCGTCGCGCTTTGTGAAAGAAGGAGCACTTGAGGAACAGATCGGCATTGTCCGCCAGATTGTGCGTGGGGGTGTCGTCACGGTCGGCCGTTACACGTCGCCAGAATCCATGTTGCGTCTGGTTAAATCGGGGCTTGCCGATTTCGTCGGCGCCGCAAGACCGTCGATCGCAGATCCGTTTCTGCCGAACAAAATCAAGCAAGGCCGCTTCGACGACATACGAGAATGCATTGGCTGCAATATTTGCTACGCCCACAATTCGCGCAACGTACCGATCCGCTGCACCCAGAATCCGACGATGGGCGAAGAATGGCGCTCGAACTGGCATCCGGAAATCATCACGCGCGATGCGCCCGCTGAACGTGTCCTTGTAATCGGCGCTGGGCCTGCTGGATTGGAAGCAGCGCGCGTGCTCGGTGCCCGTGGCTATGACGTCGCCCTAGCCGAGAAGTCGCGCTCGGCCGGTGGCCGCGTCAGCCTCGAGGCGGCGTTGCCTGGCCTCAGCGAATGGGCGCGCGTGCGCGACTGGCGCCTGACGCAGATCGCTAAGATGTCGACTATCGAGCTGTTCCTGGAAAGCAATATGAGCGCCGCGGATGTGCTGGATTTCCCTGCGCAACATGTCATCTGCGCAACAGGAAGTCACTGGCGCAACGATGGCCGCGGCCGCACGCGGCATGCACCTGTGCTGTTACCGAATGCGAATATACTCGCGCCAGAAGAGATCATGGGTGGGCTTGTACCAACTAGTTCCGTTGCAATCTATGACGATGACGGCTTCTATCTGGCGCCAGCTCTTGCCGACAAATTGCGCCAAGCCGGCTGCGAGGTTCATTTCGTGAGCAGCGCTGGCGTGGTCGCACCCTGGTCGGACCATACCGGCGATCAGGCGGAAATTCATGCTCGGGTCCTAGAACTTGGCATTCCCTGCCATTTCAACAAGGCGCTGCACAGCTTCGCGCCCGGAAAGCTAGAACTGGATTGCATCTATGGCGGCGCGGCGATGAGTCTCGATGTTGCAAACCTGATAC
>CAYOYT010000161.1:0-6060 GCA_964408245.1 uncultured Dongia sp.
GTGTTGAGGATGACCATGTCGGCTTGCGTTGGGTCGTCAGTCGGACCATAGCCTAGAGGCGCCAAGACATCCGCCATGCGGGCGGAATCGTAGACGTTCATCTGGCAACCATAGGTTCTGATGAAGAGCTTCTTAACCAAGGCGGATTCTGGTCCTCAAAAAAAACAGGCCCTGACTGAAGCGGGCGTTAACACGCCGATGATCTTGATTCATGAGTGAGAGGATACCATGCCCAAAGAATGGGGTGTACCCCATTCCTAGATATCTCTAAAATGCTAATAATCATTTGAAATATAACAGAAATATAGCCAGATTGCGAGGTAGTTATGGCATCGTTAAGGTGCCGGCCATCATGAGCGAGCAAATCCCCTATCTCTCAAGCGATGTCATCAATGCCAAGCTTGATTACCACAGCTTGGTCGACGCCCTCCGCTCGGCCTTTGCCAGCGATTGGACTGTGCCTGTCCGCCATCACCACGGCATTCCGGTGCCAGGAGAGGAGGCGCAGACGTTACTCCTCATGCCGGCATGGGATGCAGGGAAATCCGTTGGCATCAAAATCGTCACCATCACCCCGGGGAATGGCGGCCGCAATTTGCCGTCCGTGCAGGGTATCTATTTGCTGCTCGACGGTCTCACCGGGGCGCCCAAGGCGCTCATGGACGGCAAATGCCTTACGGTGCGTCGTACGGCCGCTGCTTCGGCGCTCGCGGCGTCTTATGCGGCGCGAAAAGATGCCGAGACGCATCTGATGGTTGGTGCCGGCGCTCTCGCGCAGCCGCTCATCGAAGCACATCGTGCCGTGCGGCCGATCACGACATCGCTGCTATGGGCCCGCGATTTCGCGAAGGCTCAAGCCGCCGTGGCCGGAATGGCCAAAGCAGGCCTACGGGTCGAAGCGGTGAGAGATCTTGAAGCGGCCATCCGTCAAGCCGATATCGTCAGCACCGGTACCCTGGCGCGCACGCCGCTGGTCAAAGGTGCGTGGCTGAAACCCGGCACCCATCTCGACCTCGTTGGGGCTTTCCTTCCTGAGATGCGCGAAAGCGATGACGAGGCGGTGCGGAAAGCGACCATTTTCGTGGACACGCGCGACGGTGCGCTGAAGGAAGCTGGTGATATTGTCCAAGCGATCAAGTCGGGGGCGCTCGATGAAGCCCGCATCGCCGCCGATCTCTTCGATCTCGCGCGCGGTTCGCATAAGGGCCGCAAGTCGAATGACGAGATCACGCTTTTCAAATCTGTCGGCACGGCGATCGAAGATCTCGCCGCGGCGAAGCTGCTGATGGACAGAGTTTAAGACCGATCCGCTTCAACACTCGATATTACGTCGCCGTCAAATCCAGCTTCATTCCCTCATGGCTCGCCTTAAAGCCGAGAGATTCGTAGAAACGCAAGCTATCCGAGCGAGTCTTGTCCATGGCCAGTTGCATCAATTCGCAGCCCTTGGCACGGCATTCCGCGATTGCCCAATCGAACATCTTGTGTCCAAGTCCACTACCGCGTTTCGATGATTTAATCCGCACGCCTTCGACCTGCCCACGCCACATGCCAAGCCGTGATAGGCCAGGAATAAAGCTGAGTTGCAGGCAGCCAACAACCTCGCCCGCTTCCTCGACCACCATCAGAAACTGGTTCCGATCCGCCTCGATCGCCTCAAAGGCAGCGATGTATTTTCGGTTCAAGGGTCGCGAGCCATCCTCCCGCGACTTGCCGATCACATCGTCGACCAGCATGTCGACAATCGCCGCGAGATCGGCGCAGGTCGCGCGGCGCAAGGTCAATTCAGGCATGCCCAGCCCCTCTCATATCGTCATGGGGCCGTCGGCGGATGCCGACACTCGTCGGCCGTCGCTGATCATGACGGATAAGAAGCGAACCGAGAATCCTCAAATTGCTTTTGCCAGCAGCGCATTGAGCCTCTTCACGAACAGCGCCGGATCTGCCGGCGGCTCGCCATCCTGGATTTTTGCCTGGTCGAACAGCAGCCAGGCGGCTTCGGCAAGCTCCATCCAATCACCTTCCTTACTGGCTTGCTGGGTCATCGCGGCGACCAGAGGATGGCGGCCGTTAATCTCGAGGACGCGCGGTAGGCTGGCTTCTAGCCGCTTATGCTGGCGCAAAAGCCGCTCGAGATGCATGTCCATGTCACCAGAATCCGCGACGAGGCAGCAGGCGCTGTCGGTCAGGCGTTCCGACAGGCGCACATCTTTTATGCTATCCTTCAGCGTCATTTTCAAGAACGAGATCAATGCATCGATATTCTCGGCGACCGGCTTCTTCTCTTCTTCTTTCGTGCCTTCAGGCGCTTTCACGGCTTCAAGATCGGCACCGCTGCGGGTGACCGAGCGGAATTCTGCCTCGCCGAATTTCTCGACCGCCGGAATCCAGAATTCGTCGATGGGGTCGGTTAGCAACAGCACTTCGATCCCTTTCGCCTTGAAGCCCTCCAGCTGCGCCGATCGTGCGACCGTGTCTAGGCTGTTGCCGGTGATATAATAAATAGCCTTTTGTCCGTCCTTTATCCGCACCATGTAGTCGGTGAGGCTCACCCAGCCATCACTTGCGGTCGTGCGGAAGCGCGAGAGTTTTAGAATCTCGTCGCGCGAAGTAACATCCTCGTAGAGACCTTCTTTCAATACAGGACCGAAATTGTCCCAGAAACTTTCATAAGACGCCTTATCGTCGTCGTTCGCTTTCTTGCCGAGATCGCTCAAGATGCGCTTCACCAGAGCGGCACGAATTTTTACAATGATGGGGCTGGCTTGCAGCATCTCCCGGCTGACATTGAGCTGCAGATCCTCGGAATCCACCAAGCCTTTTACGAAACGCAGCCAGCCGGGCAAGATCTCATCGGATTGATCGGTGATGAAGATGCGCTTGGCGTAAAGCTTCAGCGATTGCTTGCGCTCTGGCGTGAAGAGGTCGAGCGGCCGCTGCGATGGAACGAACAGCAGGGCCGTGTAATCGATTTTGCCTTCCGCCTTAAAATGAATCGTTGCCCAAGGCTCGTCCCAAGCATGCGCTATGTGGCGATAGAAATCGCGATACTGTTCGGATGTGATATCCGACTTTGACTTAGTCCAGAGCGCCGCCTGCTGGTTGATATGGCGTTCTTCAGCGCCATCTTTAAGATGGATCGGCAGGGCAACATGCTCGGAATGCTTGGCGATGACATGCTCTAGGCGTGCCGCCTCCAACCATTCACCTTCTTCCTTTTTCAGGTGCAGAATGATGTCGGTCCCGCGTGTCACCTTGTCGACCATCTCTACCGTGAACTCGCCAGTCCCGTCGGAGACCCAGCGCCAGCCTTGTGTTTCGCCCGCCTTGCGCGAAACCACCTCGACTTTGTCGGCGACCATGAAGGCGGAATAAAATCCGACGCCGAACTGGCCGATGAGGCTTACTTTCTGTTCTTGCGTCTTGGCATCAGCCAATCCTTCCGCGAACTTTGCCGAGCCCGATCGCGCGATGGTGCCGAGATGGCTGACCAGATCGTCTTTGTTCATACCAATGCCGTTATCAGCGATGGTGAGAGTCCTTGCCTCCTTATCGATGCTCAGCGTTACCGAAAGCTCGGCGCCACCTTCTAACAAGTCCGGCTGGGTGAGGGCCAGGTAGCGCAGCTTGTCGCAGGCATCCGACGCATTAGAGATGAGTTCGCGCAAGTAAACGGACTTATCGCTGTAAAGCGAATGCGCGACGATGTGCAAAAGGCGCGAAACCTCAGCCTGAAAACCATGGCGTTCCAAAGTCATGACGATGGGTCAACTCCTAAATAAAACATCTCTTTGGCCGCTCATATGCGGCCAGTCCGCGGGAGAATCAAGGGGTCTGGAACAAGCTATCCCCCTCTCCCTAACCCTCCCCCACGGTGGGGGGAGGGGGTGGAAGCAATGACTCTTGTCACATTAATCCCCGTTATGGTCGGCGAAGGCCGACCATCCATGAGTTTATCGGTATCGAAGAAAGCAACTCGCGGATCCCTGGCTCCGAGGGCCCCTGGCTCCGAGGGCCCCTGGCTCCGAGGGCCCCTGGCTGGGGGTAGGGTGATCAACTGATTTCACGGATGGATGAAGCTGACCAGTTGGCAGGCAGGCCTCGGGTGGCCAGATACGCCGTTCCCTGCTCTGTAATATGACTAGCGCTATTCCAGATACTTTCCGCCTTGTCGCTATTCTTCTTGGCACGCCGTATTTCGTCGTCGTTCAGATTTCTGAGATGTTCTGACCGGTGCCGTACAGGAGCTGCTGTAGGGCCTCCTAGCCAGCTTTGCGCCCACGACCGTGCAGAAGGTGCATCCGTACCGTTGACGTGCTGTATGAGCTTTAAAAGCCCACCACCTTTGCCGGCTTCGTGGTCGTACCACTTACCCGCCTTAGCCCCTCTGATAGCCAGGCTCATGGAGCCTTTGCGGCCCCATCGCCATTCTAACTGGGTACGACTAGAGGGCGTGCCGAGAAGAGTCTCAGCTAGCGTCTCGATGTGGTCTAAAAGGGCAGAAATTAGCGCATGGCGTGTGAACATCGTGCTGCCAGTCCGAGCAGGCACGACAGATCTAGGTTAAAACGCCTAGTTAATATCTGAAGATAGTACGGAAGTTCATACATCTTGTGCTGCGTAAGTAATGGTTGATCTAAGCGCGTCGCCTTTTGCCCACCACAGGCTAGGTCAATTGACCGGCAGCTCGGCGCTCTAACGGAATAATATTAACACGATTTAACGGAAAAGCAATGAGTAGCTAAGGCTTATTTTCCTTTCTCCTCTCAACCTGGTGTTTGGAGAGAACCGTTACGGCAATATGTGGTATATTTGTATTTAAGTAGTTGAAAATTAAGAAAAATATCCTATAATACTAGATGCTTGATTATAGAAATTGCGGCTGTAATCAAGTAAGAGTTGACGAAGGTGAAGAAACACATACAAAGTATGCGAGTCGCTGCATTTTTCAGTTTTGCAGTTTTGCAGTTGCTGAAGACACGATGAGTAATAGGCCTGAGTAATCAGGTTTGCCTTTAAGGCTGTTGATCAGCCCCCGCTAGGGTCACCACCCCTACGGGGGTTTTACTTTTTCTAAGCTATCACATTGAGACTATCTTTTAATAAAATGCTTAAATGCACGTGTTTTAGTTAATGGTTGTATTAATCTAAACGAAGTATTCTGTTGTCCTAATAGTGCCCGCGCCACTCTTGCACCAAATTTGGTGCACGCATATAATCAATGCAGAGAGGCCTAGAGTTGGAGCAATTGGTGCGCTTACCCACCAAAGTCATCAATGCTGTTTTCTATAAAACTGCTGCCGGAAACGAGCCTGTTAGAGAGTTCCTTAGGGGGCTCTCTTCCGCTGATACTAAGGCAATCGGCGGGCACATCCTTAAGGTGGAATGCACGTGGCCGGATGTGAAAAAGCCACTGGTCGACGGACTAAAGGGCGGTCTCTGTGAAGTGAGGATATCAATTAAAGACAGGATCGCACGGATCTTCTTTTGTGTTGAGAAAGGCCAAATGGTCCTTTTGCATGGAATTATAAAGAAGACCCAGAAAACGCCGCAGTCCGACCTCGAGCTGGCCCGGAAACGGATGCAAGACTGGAAGAAGCAGCCTTAGAGCCAAAGTTGGTATCTTAGGTAACGTATGAGGTTAAGCATTATGTCGAGCAAATCGAGAACCGGATCTACTCTTGAGTCCTTCTTTGAAGAGCGTGGTGAGTTGGAAGAGGTGCAGGACATTGCTCTGCGCCTCATGCTGGCTGATGAACTAAAGGCCTTCGCTACTAAGAAAAAGTGGACCCTTGGAAAGCTCGCAGCTGAACTGAAGACTTCTCGGCCCCAGTTGGATCGCTTGCTTGATCCGGACCCTAAAAAGGGCATTACCACAACCACCTTAGGCCGCGCTGCTGGGTTGCTTGGGAAACGAGTTCAGCTCGTAGACGCCGCCTGATCACCTAAAAATAAATACTGCTTTTTATGTTATTACATAAATGTAGTCATTATCGTAAATGAACTAACTGGGGACGTGTATGGTATCGAAATGGGGGCTGCTCGGTATCGTAAGCTTTC
>CAYOYT010000162.1:0-468 GCA_964408245.1 uncultured Dongia sp.
TGATATGGCTGTCGAGGTTGACGCGGATGCAGGGCCAGTTGAGTCGTGCGGCGACTTGTTCAATATGAGTGGACTTACCAGTGCCGTGATAGCCCTGGATCATGACACGGCGGTTGAAGGCAAAGCCCGCGAGGATGGCCATGGTGGTGTCGTGGTCGAAACGATAGGTCTCGTCCACATCTGGCACGAGCTCGGTACGCTGGCTGAAGGCCGGCACCTGGAGATCGGAATCGAGGCCGAACATCTGGCGCACAGAGATGTTGATGTCAGGCTTCGAGGACTTGTCGATTTGGGCGAGATTCTGGGTAACCATGATGGGGCTCGTCAGCTCGTTAACGACTTCAAAAAGGGCTATCTTTCTAAGGCAAATTCAGGGTGGTGGCTAGGTCATTCGCTGCAAAGCTGCCCTGCTTACTGGCGGTTTTGCGCAGTGCAGGTCCGCTATGGCCACCCAATCGGCAAAACTGT
>CAYOYT010000162.1:478-6036 GCA_964408245.1 uncultured Dongia sp.
CAATTACACCATGCGATCGAACACACCATGCGATCGAACGGCGGTTCAGTCGGAGATGGCGGCACGTTTGAGCGAGCTATAGGCTTGATTGACGATCTTCAACCGTTCTTCAGCGGATTTGTCGCCACCGTTGGAATCGGGATGTAATTGTTTGGCGAGCGTCTTGTATCGCGCCTTGATCGTGTCCCAATCGACCGGGCCAACCAGGTCGAGCACCGCAAGTGCCTGCTCTTCAGCCGACAATTTTCGACGAGCGCGGGCGCGCGCTTCCTTTTCAGCTTGGCGCTTAGCCTGGCCCATCCGTGCTTCGACGTCAGCCTGGACCTCCTCCGGAAAAAGGTCGAAGCGCGTTTGTGCATCGAATTTATATTGCCGGCCGCTTGCCGAGCGCTGGCCTAGCTTCCAGGTTGGCCGATCACCGACAATCGAGGAACGGACTGATTTTTCAATCTCTTCCGGGCCCATTCCAGCATAATAATCCCAGGTGCGGTTGTATTCCCGTACATGGTCCAGGCAGAACCAGTAGTAATCTTTCAGATTTGCACGCGATTTAGGTGCGCGGAACGTACCGGGTTCCTGGCATCCATCATGGCAGCACAGCGTTGGACGTGGCGGCGGATCAGGGTCGAAATGGCCCCGCCGCCGAGTACGTATGGTGTGTTCTTTCGACATAGATTTAAGTATGAAGTGCAGCATGCTTTCCTGCAAGAGTAAGAGCGCTTGCGAGAATTCTTTTAGCAGGCTAAGTCAATGCGATAACACGTTTTACAATACGGATTAATGCCATGACCATGTGCCATTGTGGTTCGGAGAAACAGCTTCAAGCATGCTGTCTACCGCTCATCAACGGAGCGCCGGCGCCGACGGCCGAGGCGCTGATGCGATCGCGCTATTCGGCCTTTAAGGAGCGAAATCTCGATTATATCGACAAAACTCACGCCAGCGACATGGACGAGCCGTTCGACCGTGCGGAGGGCGAGGTCATGATGAATGAGATCGATTGGCGCGGCCTCGAGATCCGCCATGTCGTCGGCGGCGGCGAGAAGGATGAGACGGGCGAGGTTGAATTCATCGCCCGTTTCAAGCGCCAGGGGCAGAGTGGCGTCCACCACGAAAAGGCGACTTTCAAGCGCGAGAACAGTCGCTGGGTCTATGTCGACGGTGAACTCAACCCGAAATCGTCGCCACGCCGGGTCGTTCAGGTCGGCCGCAACGATCCATGCCCCTGTGGCTCCGGTAAAAAATACAAGAAGTGTTGCGGCGCTGCTGCTTAGAAAAGAGGGATGCGATGGGAAAGGTTGCCGAAGGCATGGCCGCGAAGCTAACGGCGAGCTTCGCGCCGATCCATCTCAATGTGATCGACGAGACTAACCAGCATCACGGTCATGCCGCCTGGAAAGAAAGCGGCGAAACGCATTTCAAAGTAGAAATTACTGCGGAAGCTTTTGCCGGCAAGAGCCGCATTGAGCGGCAGCGCTTGGTCTATGCAACACTTGCCGACGATCTCCATGCTGGCGTCCACGCCCTCGCTTTGGTCGTCAAAGCACCCGGAGAAGCCTGATTGTATGTCCACGGCAGTCCAACCGACTGTGTCCTATCTCCTCTAGCGATCGAGACTGCCCGTGACGGCGGTTTCAGCATTTCAGTCAGGCTCTTTCTCGGTTGCGGCCGGTTCATAGAATTGCGGCCAATGGGTTCGAACCACTACGCCGTCGCTCGCCAAAGCGTGGCAGGCATCAAGAAAAGCCGGCTTTTGGTCGGTCGCCACCTTGGTCGGCGAGGCGTCACGTCGGATGATCCCAGCATCGCGCTTGGCCTTCTCACGATAGCCGTAGATCGTTTGGAAAGCGACCGTGCCCATGGCGCGGAGCATTTCGACATGATGGGTGCAGCCATGGGCACCGCTGAATTGATTGCGTAAAGTGCGCGACCAACCTTTGTCGATGATGGCACCTTTCAGTATTTTAAACGCGGGCGTGATATCCGCACAGATATCGAAAGGCGAAGCCGCCGTCACGACCGCGATATCGCGTACCGTGAATTGGTCGTCGAGAGTAAGCCGGATAATCATGTCGTGAACCGGATTACCGGGCTCCACGATGCCGCGCCATTCGTTGGGAAAGGCATAATCCTTGGTATCTACCATGCGGCCTTCGATATCGAAGAGACCATCCACACGCCGGAAGCCACGGAAGTCATAACGACGTGCGTGAAGTGGCTCGCGCTCAGTGGGCTGAGGCAGGTTTTTAAGTGGTTCAGCCATGCAGATGCTCTCTAGATCTTTTGACGATCGGTTGCGGCGTATTCACCACGGTGGCATCGGTTGGTGGCGTCACCTTGATGCGGGTCAACTGATTGCGCTGCCGCTCGAGAATCTCAAAGCGAAACCCGTGGAAAGCGAATGCTTGACCGGATGAGGGAATCTGCTGTGCTTCATGAAGGATAAGACCGGCAATGGTCGACGCTTGCTCGTCCGGCAAGCGCCAGCTGAATTCACGATTGAGGTCGCGGATGGTGACCGTGCCGTCCATCTCTAAGCTGCCGTCGGATTGCGGCGCAACCCCGGCCACGGTCACATCATGCTCGTCAGAAATGTCGCCGACGATTTCCTCGAGAATATCTTCGAGTGTCACGATACCCATGAGGGCGCCGTATTCGTCGACCACGATAGCGAAATGCTCGCGCCGTTCGCGGAAGGCTTCCAGCTGGGCCAGGAGGTTGGTTTGGTCGGGAATGAACCAGGGTGCTGAAGCGAGCGCCACGATGTCAAGACCTTCAAGTTTCCATTGATTGACTTGGATGGCGCGCAGCAAGGCCTTTGCGTGTAGCACGCCGATGATGTTATCTGCCTCACCGCGATAGAGCGGTAATCTTGTATGAGGGCTTTGCAGCACTTCGGCCACCAACTGCTCGATCGGTTGGTCGGCGTCGATCATCGTCATGTTGCGTCGGTGCACCATGATGTCGGAGACAGGTACATCCTCAAGATCGAGGATCGAATGCAGCATCTGGCCGGCTTCTCGGATTTCCTCATCGGCACCAGCATGAAGGGCGATGGCGCCGCGTAATTCCTCGATGCGCTCCTCGGCGCCCAGCTCGTTTACGACCTTGACTCCGAAAAGCCGGAGTAAACCGCTGCAGATTATTTGTGTTAGATGCGTGATAGGACTGGTAACGCGAACCAGGAACAACACCAACGGCGCCAGCGTCAAAGCGGATCGGTCTGGATGATTAATAGTGAACGTTTTGGGCAGAACTTCGCCAATAACGAAAATGATGGTGGTGGCGACAATGCCAGCATAAACCGAACCGCTCGTGCCGAATGATCCGACAAAAATGTGCGCTGAGGTGATGGCAATGAAACTGTTAACGCAGGCACTGCCGAGGAGAATTGTGCCGATGACTTGCTCCATTCGGCTATGCAATTGCTTTACCACTATTGCCCGTTTGAAACCTTGTTCGGCAAGGTTGAGCATGCGCGCTTTCGACGCAGCGGTAATGGCCGTTTCAGAGCCGGAGAAAAAGGCGGAACCAATTATCAGCAGGACCAGGACGCCAAGATTCAGTAAGACCAAATCCATCTTCGTCACCCAATAATTTGAGAATAACCGGCGAGAGCCGGGTGTTTAGGCGGGCGTTCAGGCGGCAATAGCCGCTTCCAGCATGGCCACGACTTGCGGCAGATCAACATGGGCCGGGTGAAAGGACTTGCCAATGCCGCGCGCTAGCACGAAACCAATACGGCCGTTCTTCACCTTCTTGTCTCGGCTCATATGCTCAACAAGACGCTCGGCCGACCAGAATCGTCCCTGGACCGAGCCTGGTAACGTGGGCAGGCCGATGCTTGCCAGATGCCGCTGCACGCGTGCCGCATCCTCGGCAGGACAAAGCCCCAGCGTCACCGAAAGGTCGAAAGCCATTATCATGCCGATGGCGACGGCTTCACCATGTAGCAGTTCATCTGAGAAGCCGCATTCGGCCTCCAGTGCATGACCGAAAGTGTGGCCTAGGTTGAGCAGGGCACGCGCGCCGTTTTCACGCTCATCAGCGCCGACGATACGTCCCTTCGCGCGGCAGGACACGGCGATCGCGTGACGGCGTGCGGCCTCGTCGCCTTCGACCACGTCCACGCCATTGGCTTCAAGCCAAGTAAAGAAGTCCGGCTCGTCGATGAGGCCGTATTTCGCTACTTCGGCGTATCCTGCTAACAATTCGCGCCGCGGTAGGGTGTCAAGCGTTGCCGTATCGGCAAGTACCAAGCGCGGCTGGTAAAAAGCGCCGACCAGATTCTTGCCGTGTGGCATGTTGATGCCGGTCTTCCCGCCGACTGAAGAATCGACCTGTGCTAAGAGAGTGGTTGGTACTTGCAGAAAATCGATACCGCGCAATGTAATTGCCGCCACGAAGCCGGTAAGATCGCCAATAACGCCGCCGCCTAGCGCAATGAGTGTGGTGCCGCGTTCAATCTTCATATCGAGAAGCAGCGAGGTCACGCGCTCAACTTCGCCAAAACTCTTTGTGGCTTCACCAACGGGCATGATGATGCTGTCGACCCGGATGCCCACTTGCGAGAGCGCTTGTTGAAGCGCCTCAAGATGAAGTTTGGCGACATTCGCATCGGTGATGATGACGACATGACGGTTTGTCAGCAGTGGGAGGATATGTTTTCCGGCAGCGGCGATGAGGCCGCGGCCGATCAAGATATCATAGCCACGTTCACCCAGTTCGACCTGTACCTTCTCTGGTTGCGACAGATCGATCGCCCGCGAGAGGGCTACGCTCATGATACATTACCCTCAGCTTGGGCAAAATGCTCGTGTAGCGCGTCCATCGTGCGGGCGAGAGTCACTTCGGGCGGGCCGTCGGCACTGTCCACGATAATGTCTGCCTCGCCATAAAAGGGATGGCGCAGGTCGATAAGTTCGGCAAGCTTGGCGCGTGGATCGACGTTCTGCAGCAAGGGGCGATCGTTGCGTCGAGAGACGCGCTTCAAGAGCAGATCAAGATCAGCGCGAAGCCAGATAGAGAGTGCGCGCTCCTTCACCAGCTCGCGGGTGCTGGAATCGACGAAGGCACCGCCGCCGGTTGCCAGAACATGAATGGGATTGCCGAGCAAACGCTGAATGACCCGGCGCTCGCCATCGCGGAAGGCTTTTTCGCCATGCATCCCGAAGATGTCTGGAATTGAACAACCGGCCGCAGCTTCGATCTCACGATCGGCATCGATGAAGACCAGGCCCAAATGGCCTGCAAGACGCTTGCCGATGCAGCTCTTGCCGGCGCCCATTAGGCCCACCAGCACGATCGGCTTATCTATCCAGGCGAGCACACTTTGCCCGAATGCTTTATCGAGCACATGGTCCGACGCATCGCGGGTACCGGCGCGAGCTGGACTGGCGTTGTCTTGCATTGTTTCGGCCATTTCTGGTGGGTATCAGGCACTTAGGAGGTCGTCAAGGCCGAGGAAATAACACCGAGTTGATGCGCATTTGATTGAAATCACGATTAGTATTTGAACTAGCATTCGAATCCGGCGCTATGGCATGGTGGTATTGTTC
>CAYOYT010000163.1:0-662 GCA_964408245.1 uncultured Dongia sp.
TAAGGACGGTGACGCCGAGCGTTTCCCGTAGATCGCGTTGTATTTCCTCCAGCCGAGAACGGTGATCGACTCCGGTTCCGGCCGGGAAGGAGTTACTACCCTGGTACTTTTCGGGCTCGTCACTGAGAACCGCAATGCGGCCGACGCCTTCGGCGGCCACCTGCTGCGCCACCATCGCGACGGAGAGTGGTCCATCCATCGGTTGGCCACCCGTCATAGCAACGGCGTCATTGAACAGAATCTTGAAAGTTATGTTGACCTTGGCTGCGATGGCGGCACGGATAGCTAGCAAGCCGGAATGATAATATGTCCCGTCACCCATGTTCTGGAAGACATGCTTGGTGGTGGAGAAGGGCGCGCGGCCAATCCAAGTGGCACCTTCACCACCCATATGTGTAAAGGTAGATGTGTTGCGATCCATCCATTGTGACATGAAATGGCAGCCGATGCCTGCTAAAGCCATACTGCCTTCCGGTACTTTGGTCGAGCTGTTATGCGGGCATCCGGCGCAAAAATAGGCGATGCGTTTGATCGGTGGATTAAAGTTTTTGAGTGTCGCTTCTTTGGCATCGAGGAATTTCAGACGCTCCGAGATGCGGGGATTGGTAAGGAAGCGTTCGATTCTTTTTGCGATGACGCGGGCAATGCGTGCTGGCGTCAGT
>CAYOYT010000163.1:672-5234 GCA_964408245.1 uncultured Dongia sp.
TCACAGTGCGACGATCCTGCACTCGACCGCGCTGACGGAAGAATCCATTCGCGGTTCTCGTCAAATTTACCAATCACGCGCGGCCGGACGTTTTCGCTCCAATTATAGAGCTGTTCCTTGAGTTGGTTCTCGATAAGGGCACGCTTTTCCTCGACGACCAGAATCTCTTCAAGCCCTTCCGCAAACTGCCGGATGCCATCGCGTTCTAGAGGCCAGGTCATGCCGACTTTGTAAAGTGACAGACCGATCTCGCGTGCATAATTCTCATCTATGCCGAGATCCTCAAGCGCTTGACGCACATCGAGATAGGATTTGCCACAGGTGACGATGCCGAAGCGTCTTTTGGGTCCATCGATCACGGCGTAATTCAACTTATTGGCGCGGGCATAAGCCAGGGCGGCATAGAGCTTATGCTTTTGAAGCCGCATCTCTTGCTCGAGCGCCTGAGCAGTCGCGAACGGTGAGGCCGGCAGACGAATGTTCAAGCCGCCTTCCGGCATGTCGAAATCGGTCGGAATTGTCACCTGGAACCGCTCTGGATCAAGCGAGACTGAGCCAGATGTTTCCGCCGTGTCCGCCACCACCTTCATCGCCACCCAACAACCGGAGTAGCGCGACATCGCCCAGCCATGCAGGCCGTAGTCGAGAATTTCCTGCACGCTGGAAGGGTTGAGCACTGGAATTCCCGCATCCATAAAGGCGTATTCGCTTTGATGCGCTGTTGTGGAAGATTTGCAGGTATGATCGTCGCCTGCCAGCAGCAGCACACCACCATGCTTGGCGGAGCCCGCAAGATTGCCATGGCGCAACACGTCGCCACTGCGATCGACGCCGGGACCTTTAGCATACCACATCGCGAAAACGCCTTGGTACTTGCTGTCGCCGAAGAGGTCCGTCTGCTGACTGCCCCAGATCGCAGTCGCCGCCAAATCCTCGTTTACGCCGGGCTGGAATTTGATGTTGTGCCGGTCGAGAAAGGATTGCGCCTGTGTAAGGGCAAGATCGACTCCTCCCAGAGGAGATCCGCGATAGCCAGTCACGTAACAAGCGGTGTTGAGGCCCGCGCGCGCGTCACGTCGGCGCTGCATCATGGGCAAGCGTACAAGGGCCTGTAGGCCCGTGAGATAAATTCGCCCAGTATCGACCTCATACTTGTCATCAAGCGAAACGGCGGTGAGCTTGGTCACGTGCGGTGGCTCCGGGCTGGCTACGCGTATTGACGCCAACGTTCGACCGATTCAACAAGCTTGTCCAGAGACTTGGGGTGCAGCCCGAAACTTCGACCGATTTTGTCGTGCGACTGCTTCACGGTGGCGCGAAATTGCGCATACGAGGCTTGTCCGCGCATTAGAATTGTTGCTGCAGCGCAGTGAGAAATAAAGACTGAGTCGCGAGATACAAGGACGGATGTAGTCAAACCACGGCGCTCGAGCCGGGTTGTCGAGCACTAACCACGTTCGTAGAGTTTCGCAATGTTTGCTCCCCATTTCTCACGGATCTTATGGCGCCTGATCTTGAGACTGGGCGTCAGTAGACCGTTATCGATGGTGAAGCCTTCACCCAGCAAGGTGTATCGACGGATCTTTTCGATCTGAGACAGGCTAGCGTTGACGCGATCAATCACCGGCCCTAGCGCCTTGTGAAATGCAGGATCCTCCGCCAGAGCAGATAGACCCTTGGCGCCCCCGTTCTTGAGGGCCCAATCGCGGGCGAAGTCCTCATCCGGCACGATCAACGCCACGAGATGGGGATGCTTGTCGCCATAGACCATCGCTTGGGCAATTTCTGGCTGCAACACCAGGAAACCCTCGACGCGTGCTGGCGAGACATTGTCTCCACCGGACAGCACAATGATGTCCTTCTTGCGATCGGTAATCTTCAGATAGCCATCAGCATCGAATTCGCCGATATCGCCGGTGTGAAGCCAGCCTTCTATGACGGCCTTTGCGGTCGCTTCTGGGTCACGCCAATAACCGTTCATCACGGCCTCGCCTTTGACCAGGATTTCGCCGTCCTCGGCGATGCGAGCTTCTAATCCGTTAAAGATCGGGCCTACCGTCTCGATCTTAATCTTGCTCGGCATGTTGGCGCTGATGACGGGCGAGGCTTCCGTCTGTCCATAACCTTGCAGTAGCCGCACGCCTAGGGAGAGAAAGAAGATCCCGATCTCGTAATTGAGCGCCGCCCCACCAGAAACGAAGGCCTTGAGATGACCGCCAAAACGTTGCTGTACCTTTTTGCGCACGAGCAGATCGCAGAGCTTGTTTAGCAGTCTCTCGGTGAAGGTCAAGGAAGCCGGATGCTCATATGTCTTCCGACCAAGACGATGCGCCAGCCAGAATAGTTTCTGCCGTAGAGGCGGCGCTTTAACGAGGCCGCGAAGGATCTTCGTATGCACGGTTTCATAAAGGCGTGGAACGGCGGTCATGATGGTTGGCCGCGCCTCAGCCATGTTTTCTACCAGCCGTTCGATGCTTTCGGCATACCAAATCTCAGCGCCGATCGAGATGGGCAAGAACTGACCAGCCGTATGTTCGTAGGAATGCGAAAGCGGTAGGAAAGAAAGGAAGCGATCGTTGCCAAGACCAACATCCAGCAATAGTCTGTAAGCGCCCTTAATGTTGCAGAGAATAGAACCATGGCTCAACATTACGCCTTTGGGCGTACCGCCGGTTCCGGAGGTATAAATGATGCAACAAGTATCACTGCGCCTTTGCCCATTCACCCGCCGCAACAATTCCGCATCATCCGGCTGGCTTACCAAAACATCTGCCCAATTCAGCTGGCGGAAAGGCATCTGCGCGATCTTTTCCTGAGCGTCGATGGCAATCAGGAATTGGAGCTCCGGTGCCTGGAACGCGGCAGGCAGGAGGCGTGCGGCTATGGTACCGCCAGAATAGATGACACCTTTTGCACCGCTATGCATGAGGATATGACGATGATCCTCGCTGGTATTGGTGGAGAAGGCTGGAACGGTAATGGCGCCTACTACCATGATGGCGAGGTCGGCGATCAGCCATTCCGGGCGATTCTCGGCTACCAGTGCGACCCGGTCACCGGGGCCAACTCCTTGCGCGATAAGCCCGCTTGCTAGGCTTTTAACAAGCTCGGCGGTTTCCCCCCAGCTTGTCGATAGCCAGCGGCCATTTTTCTTCTGATAGGTCAGCGGTTTGTCGCCGAGGCTTTCGGCCTGGTCAAGAAACAGGCGTGGCAGGCTGGAAATGCGGTCGTAATCCATGCGCCGGCGCGCTCCTCCGATTAGGCAATAGGTGCTTGGCGCACCCATTCGATTCCCCATATAAGGGGACCATGACGCAATCAAGTTCAAGAGCGTGACAATTATGACTGCTGCACCTGCGAAGCCTGTGGAAAAATCTGACCTGGGAAATCTGCCCAACTGGAACTTGGCTGACCTCTACGCCTCGCCGTCGGATCCGGCGATCGAGCGTGATCTTCAATCCCTGGCCACCCTTTCCGGCGAGTTTAAGCGCCAGTATGAGAATAAGCTCATAGCGCTGAGTGGCGCTGATATGTTGAGGGCATTGCTCGACTTCGAGGAGATGCAGGATCTTGCCGGTCGCGTCAGCTCTTTCGCTCAGCTTGCTTATGCCGGCAACATGGCCGATCCGGAGCTGGCGCGTTTTCAGCAGAATATTTCCGAACGGCTCAACAATATCTCAGTCGAGACACTTTTTTTCACGCTTGAGCTCAATAAGATCGATGATGCGGTACTGGCAACGCAGCTGACTCATGAACCGCTGCGGCGTTACGCGCCGTGGCTAGAAGCTGTCCGTTCCCTCCGCCCACATCAATTGTCGGACGAAGCTGAGAGATTACTCCATGAAAAATCGATTGCCGGTCGTCAAGCTTGGAACCGCATGTTTGACGAGACCATGGCCGACCTGCGCTTCGACATCGATGGGCAGAAGCTGACCAGCAACGAGGTGCTCAATCTTCTGACCGATCGCGATGGCACCAAGCGCAAGGCAGCTGCGATTGCGCTGTCGAAAGGATTGAAGGACAATCAGCGCATCTTCGCCCTGGTGACCAATACTTTGGCCAAAGATAAGGAGATTGAAGACAAGTGGCGCCAGTTCAAGCGGCCCGTTTCGGCACGCAATCTCGCCAATCAGGTCGAGGATAAAGTGGTTGATGCGTTGGTGCAGGCTGTGAAGCAGAGCTATCCCCAACTCAGTCATCGCTATTATAAGCTGAAAGCCAAATGGATGAGTGTCGAGGCGCTCGATTTTTGGGACCGCAATGCCCCGCTGCCACGGGATGATGACCGCCTTATTCCCTGGGCTGAGGCAACGAAGAATGTCCTCGACGCCTATCATGAATTCTCACCAGAACTAGCAGCGGTCGGCCGGCAGTTTTTCGATAAAAACTGGATTGATGCTCCGTCTCGCCCCGGCAAGGATCCGGGTGCTTTCGCGCATCCAACGGTGCCGTCTGCACATCCTTATTTGCTCGTGAACTATCATGGCCGCACGCGCGATGTAATGACTTTGGCTCATGAACTAGGACATGGGGTCCATCAGGTCCTTGCTGGACCCCAGGGG
>CAYOYT010000163.1:5244-6014 GCA_964408245.1 uncultured Dongia sp.
CTGCTCGCGGACACGCCGCTTACTCTCGCTGAAACGGCTTCTGTCTTCGGCGAAATGCTGACCTTTCAGTCTCTGCTAAAGCGTGAAAACGAGCCTGCAAAGCGCCGTATTCTGCTCGCCGGCAAGGTCGAAGATATGCTCAATACCGTCGTGCGCCAGATTGCCATGCACAATTTTGAGGCCGTGTTACATGACGAGCGCCGTGTGGGTGAGGTGACGCCGGAACGTATTGCTGAGATATGGCTGGAGACGCAACGTGAGGCTTTGGGTCCTGGCGTCAACCTGCCGAAGGACAGTGCTTATGGTATCTACTGGTCCTATATCCCGCATTTCATTCACACACCATTCTACGTCTATGCTTATGCGTTCGGCGATTGCTTGGTGAATTCTCTCTATGCGGTCTATCGTAATGCCAGCGCTGGTTTTGCCGAAAAATATCTCGACATGCTGAAGGCAGGTGGTAGCAAGCGTCACAAGGAATTGCTTGCACCGTTTGGCCTCGATGCCGCCGATCCTGCCTTCTGGTCCAAAGGCCTCGGCATCGTCTCCGGCCTCATCGACGAATTGGAGGCGATGTGAGGGACGGGACTTCTGTCCCGCGCGAATTTGAAGATCTGCTGACGCCTGCCGGCCGCCGAATCTTAAGTGGCGGCTCTGATTTCTGCGCTGCGTTGGCGGATCCAAGGCGACGTTTCGTTGCCGCTGATGGGCTTATATCGAAAAGTAAGGCAGAAGCATTACGGCGCCTGCTCGAGATAGAAATGTTTCCG
>CAYOYT010000164.1:0-5998 GCA_964408245.1 uncultured Dongia sp.
CGCCACCCAGGATTGGAGACCGTAGATATCCTGCGGCCGCTTGCGCAGTTCGATGTCGGAACGCTCGGAATGCACGATGCCGCGCCCAGCCGTCATCCAATTGACATCTCCGGGCTCGATCGATTGCAACGAGCCCAGTGAGTCGCGATGCACGAGAGAGCCCTCCAGAAGATAGGTCACCGTGGAAAGGCCAATATGAGGATGAGGCCGCACGTCCATGCCCTTCCCCGCCGGCAAGGTCAGCGGGCCGAACTGATCGAGGAAAACGAAGGGGCCGATCATGCGGCACTGTGCCACCGGCAGCACCCGCATGACCGAAAAATCGCCTATATCCCGAAGCCGGGGCATGACGATGTTTTGGATAATAGCCATACCTCTTTTCCCCTCGGATGACTGGTCTTGCGCCGCCATCTTAGCGGAGAGAAGGCGGCGGCGGTGCGGAAAGTTCGGGAGTGGGAACCAATGCCGGCACGGTCATTTCTGCCTGCCATCGACAAGATATGGGCCGGAAAGTGCTCGAAGTCGGAACTATCGACCTGGTATCGCATTTATCTTGCGGAGATGCCGATACGCGCTCAATGAGCGCACCGCTCGGCCTGTGAGGCGAGGAGGACATCATGTTGACTTATATTAATCCACGTAAGCTGATCCTGATCGGCGTCGCGGCTACGCTCATCCCGGCTCTAGCGGCGTGCAATACGGTGAAGGGTGCCGGCAAAGATATCGAAAAGGGCGGTGAGGCGATCCAGGATGGTGCCGAAAACGTCCAGGAAGACATAGAAAACTAAACGCGAGAAGAATGTGGTCGCCCGCCTTGGGGCGACCACATCTTTCTTGCTAGCCGTCCAACCCTGATAGCCTAGCAGTCATAGTGCGGTTAGGCCCGTGACGGCGAAATGTCATCCCGCCATGCGCTTGATCCAGACATCGGCTTCACCAAGGGCAAATCGGCTCTCACATCATCGGCCAATATGCGCAGATTGAGGCGAACTGACCCCGCCTCCCGCGTACCGACGACACCTAGGATCGGCACACGAGGTTTTCGCCAATTGATGATTTTCTTCGGCAGTGTCTCATGACTGGAATCGATTGCGACGCGGTAGCCTTCACCTTCTAGTTGAATTGCAGCTTCTTCCGCATAGACCAGATAGTGCTCGGAAATGGCCGCGATCAGCACAAACGAACACCCTCGGCCGCCAGTTGGCGGTCCAAGTCGTGGTGACGTGTTGATAGCGATGCATGTTGCTCATAACGCAGAAGATTAAAGGCGGTGGCGGCAGCATCTCAAGTTGACGTACCGCGATAAGCTTTCTCAATCGTGGCGATGTCCAGCGTGATCCTGCTCCAAACCCTTTGCAACACGCAGTCCAGAGCCGGACCTGCGACTCTCTTTACGTGATGCCTGGACCAGCACTGATCCGGGCATCCACTCTCTCAGTTGTACCAATGTCTTCATATCTTTTTCGCCAACGCCTCGAGTTGTGTCGCGACGATGCCCCAGCCTTCGTGAAAACCCATCTTTTCGTGTTCAGCGCGCGATTCTGGTGACCAATGGCGCGCGACCGCACGATAGCGGGTCTTACCGCCTTCATCTGCAAAGGTGATCGTGCAGACCATGAAGGCGCGCTCAGAGGGCGTCCAAGCATCGACGAAGGCGTCGGTAAAGACAATCTTCTCGTTCTTCACGACCTCCAAGAAAAGACCGCGATTGGGGAATTCCTGATCTTCCGGCCCCTTAATGACGAAAGAGGATCTCCCGCCTGGCCGCACATCGATCTCAACATTGGTCACGGTCCAGGGTTTGGGGCAGAACCATTCGGGGTATGTGCTGCCATCGGTCCAGAGCTTGAACAACTTTTCGCGCGGCGCGTCGAGCAAGCGATCGAGAACAAGTTCGGTCGTGTTATCGTCGGTCTTGTTCGGCGGGGCAGTCATGGTGTTCCTCCTGATGGGCTTCTTAAAACGAATTCAAGATAGTTGACGAGGTGGTCGAGATTTGGTTGCGCGATCACGCGGCTTGTCACACGCCATTCAGAGACAACGTCTTCCTCCAGCGATCTGACATAATAAGATACCGACTGGTTGGTGTTTTTCGGTATAGAAAATCTCCGGCTGTTTGGAATTCAATAAACTGCGCTCAGGCCTCACGATCAAAGTGGGAAAAGTCGAACGAATTATGGCCAGTAACACTTTTTCATTTTTATGCAGCCTCGGCATCATGATTGGCATCGGCCTCTATCTTTGCCCTCTGCCGTTTTATTTTTGGGAATTGAGAATTCTGAAGGGATTTGAGCGCGAACATAAGGCTATCATAACGAGCCAAAGCGATTTCAATCGGAAAATGGCGCAAGAATATGAACGAGTCGGCTTATTTACGAAGTATTTGAGTACCCTTGTAGTGGCTTCAAAGCGTGTCTACGTGTGCAGAATGTTTGCAATAACTGGTGCGACGCTCCATCTGGGAGGCGTGATAGCGATGAGATTATACCCCACCACTGAAATAAGCCTCGGCATGCAACTAGCGCTCCTGGGCATGTCGATCACCTACTTCATTGTCATCGTCATCTATCTAGAGATCATTGGGCGACGCTACTTACCAGGCATCCAAGCTGACTTGACTGAGATGAAGTTGCGCCGAAAACGCGCCCTTTGATGCGGCTCACAGCCGGTTCATTCAAACCAAATGCTGCCCACCGGTGAGGAAAATCTCTGTCCCCGTCACATAGGCAAAGTCTGGGCCACAGAGTTGGAAAATAACACCGGCCACTTCCGCGGGCGACCCCATCCGCCCCATCGGAATGCGGGGGATAAGCGCTTCATATTCCGGACCGATCATGGCGGTTTCAATCTCACCTGGCGCGATGGCGTTGACACGGACACCGAGTGGCGCGAATTCACCGGCCATTTCGCGGGTTAGAGCGGAGAGCGCCGCTTTCGAGGTTGAGTAAGCAGAGCCGGCAAAAGGATGGATTGAATGCCCAGCGATCGAAGTGATGTTGACGATCGAGCCCTTGCCCTTGGCGAGCGGTTTGGCAAGCCCTTTGGCGAGTTGGACGGGAGCGAAAAGATTGAGCTCATAGACCTCACGCCAGGCAGCGATTTCGCCGTTGAGTGTGCCGAGACGTTCCTTGAACGAGGTCTTAGGGGATATCGCCGCGTTGTTGATGAGCGCGTGGACAGGGGCGCCGTCGAGGACCTTCAATGCCTCTTCGACGAAACGCGGCGCGTCGCCGGGCTCAGCGAGATCGACTGTGATATGATGCGTCCAATTAGGATCGCGCTTACATTCCTCGGGCACCGCCTCGCGCGAGCAAGTGATGATACGCCATCCCTCGGACGAGAAACGCTGCACCGTTGCATGCCCGATGCCTCGGCTGGCACCGGTGAGGATCACAGTATTTCTATCAGTCATCTTATTCTCGCTTCAAATCGGTCAGTCATCAGTTAGCCTCCTCACCTCGACCCTCTCCGCGCAAGCGAGGCGAGGGGTTGGGGTGAGGGGCTGTCATAAGACTCACTCTCGCCAGCTACATAGGCGACCCTTCGGCTCTTGCTGTCACAACGCTGCTGGGGTCCTGATGAATGATGATCTCAGCCATGGGAAAGGCGGTTTTCAGATCTGCCTCGACTGCGTCCGAGATACGATGAGCTTCTTTCAAGGATATATCGTCCTTCAGCTCCAAATGAAACTGCACGAAAACATCGCGCCCCGCTGCCCTTGTCCGCAGCTGATGAAGCCCTAGAACACCCTGCTCCTTGTGCCGGCGGACAATGGCGATGATCTCATCCCGCGCCGTGTCATCCATCTCGCGATCCATCAGCATATCGAAGGACGAGCGCGCCGCGTTGATCGCGGCATAGGCGATGAACAGCGCCACGATGAGACCGAACGCCGGGTCAACCCACCAGATGCCGGAATACTGTGTGGTCAAGAGAGCTGCGATAACGGCAATATTGACGGCGAAATCGCTGCTGTAATGGGCGGCATCGGCATGGATGGCAATCGAGCCGGTGCGTCGAACCACATGGCGCTGCAGAATCAAAAGCCCGCCGGTAACGGCGATCGAGATGAGCATCACGACAATCCCGATATCGGTGCGCGCGACCGGTACGGGATGCCGGAAGTGATTGAAAACCTCGACCAGAAGCAGCAATGACGAGCCCAAGATGAAAGCCACCTGGACAAGACCAGCGAGTGGCTCCGCTTTGCCATGGCCGAAGCGATGCTCACGATCGGGCGGCATCAAGGCCTGGCGGATAGCGACGAGATTAACCAGCGAGGCTGCGGCATCGAGAGCGGAATCGAACAGCGTTGAGAGTAAACTCACCGCATCCGTGGCGAGGAAGGCGTAGAATTTAAGCACAATCATCAGGAGCGCCGCGCCGACGGAGGCAAGCGAAGCAAGACGCATGAGGCGCGAGGCCACAGCTTGCGAGATGGGGGCGGTGATCATGAATGGTTCACTTTGCGGGAGCCTGTTTCAATCTCGCTCTCAATCATCCCTCACGGATAAAGCTTCGCCGTCACCCAGGCTTGGCCCCAATCCACACCCGGCGCCGGCGTGAAGGCCAGCCGGTCGTGAAGACGAAAGGGGCGGTCTTCCCAAAATTCGATATAGCTCGGCTTAATACGCAAGCCCGACCAGTTAGGTGGGCGCGGGATGGTGCCGATTGGGTGTTTGGCGGTGAAGAGCGCCACACGCTTTTCAAGATCGAAGCGATTCGGCATCGGGCGTGACTGGATCGAGGCCCAGGCCCCCAACTGGCTCGAGCGCGGGCGCGAATGATAATAATCGTCGGCTTCTTTGTCGCTCACCACCTCGACCTGCCCCTCGACACGGATTTGGCGACGCAAGGATTTCCAATGCAGCACCATGGCAGCCTTCTTGGAGCTCAGGATCTGCGTGCCCTTCTTGCTGTCAAAATTGGTATAAAAGACGAAGCCTTGCTCGTCCCAATCCTTCAAAAGCACCATACGTACCGAGGGCATACCGTCTGGACCGACAGTTGCGAGCGCCATGCCGTTGGGGTCGTTAGGCTCTGATTCTTGTGCTTCTTTGAACCAAGCGGCGAATTTCTGGAACGGCTCACCCCAGGGATGATGGGCACTGGGATCGAGGGCGCCCCCTGCTTCGTCTTGCGCATTATCGGCCATGATCTTCACTTCCATCGCAACGTCACGTGCTTCACAATCCTTTGACCAATTTCTATAGCATTGAAATCGGAAGCCGACGGCGCCATTTTCATTGCGATCGCAGTGCCGAATCATACCCATTTTTGATATAGGTCCTAAGATGCTGACACAAAATCCTACACGCAGTCTCATAAAGCCGGTCAACCTGTTGCTGGTGATGAGCCTGGCCCTCCCGTTGGCCGCCTGTTCGGCCAATTCCTATGGCGGATCCTCGCAGAACACCGGAACCGTGCTGGGAGCACTCGGCGGCGCGGCGGCCGGTGCCGCTATTGGTGGCGGTGACAATTGGTGGTGGGCGGCGGGCCTCGGCGCGCTCGCGGGTGGTGTGGTTGGTAACCAGGTCGGCGCGTATCTCGACCGTCAAGATCAGCAGCGCTCCTATCAGAACGCCAATTACGCGCTCAACAAGGTGCCGGATGGACAGGCCGCCAAATGGTCCAACCCGCAGAACCAAACCAGCGGCTACACTAAGCCGATCGAAACCATAAAAACCGCCAGCGGTCAAACCTGCCGCGAGTTCCAGACCGGCGTTACGGCGCAAGGCCAGAGCAGCTCGGGTACAGGTACCGCTTGCCGCCAGCCTGATGGGACTTGGAAAATCATCCGCTAACCCCTACCTTTCCGCCATGAAGAAGTTCATTTGTGGCGGAAAATCCTATGCCCGATCTCTATAAGACGCTTGGCGTCGGGCGCCTCGCCTCCACCGTTGATCGCGCGGGCGACGCGGAGTCGGGACGTCTACGCCTCGCCCGCGGGCGCATCGCCGAGCAGCCGCGTCACCACCGCGCGCTCACACCACACCTC
>CAYOYT010000165.1:0-4568 GCA_964408245.1 uncultured Dongia sp.
CGCGCTGGGCGCCTTCGGCGAAAGTTTTGGTGAAGATTGCGCCGAGCCGGATTTTGCCGCGGCGACTTGGTTTCCTTTTAAGCAAGCATGGAAACACACAAGCATCTGGCTGCACCATCACACGAGTTGGTGGATTGCTGTCCTTGTTACGTTGGCGGCAGCTATTCTTGCGGCGATTTGGCAATTTCGGTGGCGACGTAAATGGCTCCATACTGGACGCGGAGTAGATCTTGACATTGAAGCTTAATCGAAGAGGTGCCGTCATCGTCCTTGCGTTCGTGGCCAGCGCCACTATAGCGCTCGCCTGTGGTCCAGAATTCCCCCTGCAACTGCTGGACGATAGATCGACATCGCTTATGCAAACACCGAGGAATTCTTTCGTCTATGAAACCTCCCATTTGATAGCCGTGAATGACAACCTTCGCGCTGTGGAAGATACCGGGAGCTATTACTCGGATACCGATAGTCAATCGGACGCCTTGCGATTTCAGTTTTCGGATCTGTCACCTGATCAGATCCAACGCGTGACCTTGATGCGGTTGGTCGACGATGGCGACTTAGCATTTGCGTTGGGAGCAGATTTACCCATGGCTGTCCGTCTCTATAATGCAGCCGCCGTGGACTATCGAAATAGCCCTGAATCTGCGGAGAAGTGGCTGCGTGCCAAGCAGAGATTTCAAGCGATACTCGATCTCCCTAAGGCGGAGGGTGATGCCCGCGCCGTCTGGGCGGCCTATATGCTCGGCAAGATGAATGCGAGCAGCGACATCAAACGGGCTGCTCACGCCTTTACTCTGGCACGCCAGCGAGCCCGGGAAGGTGCTTCCGATGCCTGGGGGTTAGCGGTCGCAAGTTACGGCGAAGAAGCGCTGCTTTATCTAACCGACGGCGAGATAGTGTGTGCCTGGAAGGAATTCTCCATTGGAAGCGATTGCATAAACCGAATCCCGCCCAGAAATTCCGCAAAGGCAGTCTCGCTCTATGTAGAACAGGCAGCGCGTGGGTCGACGCTGGGTGTTACAGCTCTTCGCTATATGGCAGCGACGATTTTGCGACGGCCGCATCGCTTGGCAGAAGCTGTTCGTGATCCTTTGACTCAGAAGGTACTCATCGCCTATGCGCTCGCAAAGTTCGATGACCGCGTTGATCATGTGGAAGAAGTCGAGCTTGATGCGGACGGCAAGCCGAGAGATGTGGCACCTTCTGAAAAACTGGAGGCGCTGATAGTGGCCATAACAGCGCTAAAAGCCGATCAAATAGAAAATACGGACCGTCTGGCCGCCTTCGCTTATCGTACCGGCCGTTACGATCTTGCGGAAAGCTTAGTACGACTCAACAAATCCGCTTTAGCGAGTTGGATCCGCGCCAAGCTGGCACTTCGCAAGGGCGACGAAGCCGGCGCCGCAGCAGCATATGCCGAGGCTAGCCGCGCCTTTCCCACCCTCGACACCAGCGTCAGCGGTGAAAATGTCGTGTTGATCAAGGGAGAGGAAGGTGTCTTGGCTCTCGCGCGCGGGCAATATGTCGACGCTCTTGACCAGCTCTATTCTGCAGCTGCGAAGAAGCGAGTTGAGGATGGCGATGACGGCTTCAACACTGACGTTGGCTACTATCACGATATGGCGTATGTCGCAGAACGGGTTCTAACAGTGGATGAATTGAGGGCTTATGTCGATGCGCACGTTCCTGCTTCGCCTTCGCCGCTGTCGCAGCCAAAATCACTGACGCCGGAGGACTACTACCCGTGGGCCGCTCAACAGTTCGGCACGATGAGCGATGATCTACGGGCGCTGCTGGCCCGCCGCCTGGTTCGGTCGGGCCGGATCGATGAAGCGATCGGCTATTTTCCCGCAGATGACGATTTGAGGTATGCGCAAGAATTCTACAATGGCCAGGAATGGATCATGGCTCCGCAACAGCGGCGGGCTTGGCTACAGAGCTATGACAACGCGCTAAAAGATGCGGATGCGGCATGGACACGGACGGGCGGAGCGGCGGCCTTGTTCAGGGCGGCCGTGATCGTCCGCACGCATGGCATGGAAATCATGGGCTATGAACAGGCGCCAGATTTCACGGTCTTCAATGGAAGCTATGGTTACGGTGTTGGCAGAAGAATTACGCCAGAAGCGCCGCAAGCTGCGACCGCTGTTGCGCGGGCATTCGTCGAACTCCCCGGTCCTTACGTAACGGATGACGAGCGGCGGCGCTATGCGGATAGCGAGGCCCGACCAGACAAGCGCTTTCACTACCGCCACATCGCCGCGGATCTCGCGGAGAAAGCCGCCAATCTGCTGCCGCCGCGGTCACAGGCTTTCGCTGCCACGCTTTGCATAGCCACACAATATGTTCGAGACGATTTTGAACGCCGAGATTCACTGTATCGGCGATATATCAAACAAGGCGCCATGGGCGCCTTCGGCGACAGTTTCGGTGAAGATTGCGCGGAACCGGATTTTGCCGCGGCGGCTTGGTTTCCTTTTAAGCAAGCATGGAAGCATACAATCGCCTGGCTGCCGCGTCACATGAGGTGGTGGACTGCCGCCATTCTTCCGTTGGCGGCAGCTATTCTTGCGGCGATTTGGCAATTTCGGCGGCGGCGCATTCAACGAACCGTAGAAAGATGATCGCGCCTAGCTGAGCGCGACGATAAGAGAGTCGATTTCTTCCTGTGTCGGTTGCTTGCCGTCGTCCGCCACAAACCCTATGGCTTCGGCCAGGGCAGAGTTGGCAAACACGAAGGCGTCACTACTTGTGGCTTGCGGCATCGCACGTGCCTAAGGACAAATTATCTTTACTTGCGTTTCGTCCTTCAGTCTGTAGACCTCACGGCAACTGGATGCCGCGGCACCTGGCCGTATACCATAATCGATAGTATCCAGTAGTTCTCCGAGAGATGTCGAACCATTCTCATTCCAGTCCATGTTCGACCAGGATAAATCTTTCCCAAAAGTCTCGCGCGCGATCAAGCCGGCGCTAAACAAGCACAAGACGATAATCACTATGATGACTATACGCATTTTTTACTCGTGACAAAGTAAACGCTCAATCTTCTGTCCATCACCAATCAATTCCCATACAGCATGGCTTCGACCCTCGACCCAGCCACCAAAACTTTCACGGCCTAGCACCAGTTCATCTTCGCACAACGACTCACGCCGCAAGGCAAGAAAGTGAAGTTCGTGGGAATGGCAAGTGACCCCGCTTTCAACTTCAACTTCATCGATGCAGTAAACATTCCAGTAGGTCATGTAAGTACCATCGGGGCTCCAAAGATCTGGCCCTTCGTCGATGACAAAACCTTCAAAGATTCCTTCACCTCTTTGACCATGACCAGTTTTCGCAACCCAATTCACATGGGCGTGCCGATCCTCAACAAAAATCTTGCCCCAAATAGTATCTGGCCTAACCCCATCAGATCTTGGTTCGGAGAGAACCACTTTATACGAAGACATTGGCGTCTTCAGTAATGTCATCGTGTAGGATGGTTCGGCATGTGCGTCTGGCAACATTTGAGAGAACAAGAAAACACTTACCGCGCTTGCAATACCGCACAAACAGAACCTTGCTGTCGCCATGATCATCAATCGCAAATTATCGTTCTTTCCATTACCCCATTGTCCCGCCTGCAACCGGACGCCCCAAATTGTCGCTCGGTATCTGCAGCCAATTTCTTAGCACCAAAGGGCTTGGTCAAAATCTTGGGGATATGCTTATTGAAGATCCCTATCCGATACTCTGACGACAGACACTTACCTGCAGGGGATGCCTTGATACGTTCGGCAAGGCCGTGCATCAGAAGAGTTTCGGCCAGGAGCTGAACGCCACTCGGCCACAATCCCAGACAACTCGGGGCTTGAATGATGCTCCATAATACGGCCGAAGAGCCCGCGCGGGCGTTGAGATAAGACATCACTTTCGTGGATAACATGCGAGCTGACCCAGCACTATATATATGCGGATCGCTTCCGCCATCAGTTCACGCGGGATATCATCGCCTTTGTATCCAGCCTCTTGCGGCCTATAGCGCTGTTCCCAATTGGCGGGCATATCAGGCTTGCCATGCATCCGGTTCGGATTGTTGCCGACGTCGTAGACAATCTTCAGCTCTTGCATCAACCCTTTGACCGATATCTCACCCGCGAGCTGGTCGATGACGTGCCCGATCTCGTGTTCATAGACACCGGGAAGATCTTGCGGTGTCAGTTTACTGGAGAGCGTTACTTCTTTGGGGAGGCGGGTATATTGGTCATACGATACCGTACCGACATTCCGTCCAAGCCTCTCACTGCCCGGCGGAACGATCTCAGTGTTTGGCCCGTTCCTTCCTTTGCAAGGGCGTCAAATTGCGTTGGCGAGACGGCTTCGTCCGCTCCGCCAACCACTCTTCTGCCCACAATTCGACCGCCGACTTCGATCGGGTTTCCATCGATATCGTGGGTGAGGTTTCCGGCTGCGTCGTGTCGTCCTTTGACATTTGGATAATCCGCTGAAAAAGGCCGCTCGGTGACAGGCCCATCATACAATTTCGCTCGACGAGAAGCCATGACCGGCCTCTCGTCGAGGATCCT
>CAYOYT010000165.1:4578-5984 GCA_964408245.1 uncultured Dongia sp.
GTGGCAGGACCATCATATAACTTAACGCGCCGAGATGCCACAATTTTGGGGGCTTTAACTGCTCCTGCGCTCCCGCCGATCGTCATCAAAGCGAGATTCTGAATTTCCTGTTCCGTCACTGGTTCGCCACGAGCGAGGGTACCTGGAGTGACCAGACCAAGCGCCGCGTTATATAGAAAATGAGGCGCGGTCCATTTCGATTCGTCCCCGGTTACCGCCCCATCAGGGCCCCTCAGATCAGGTACAAGGTTGGTACGCAGTATGCCCGGAGACATGCCCAAGAGTCTCTCGACTTCCGCTTCCGCCGGCGTCGTGTCATGCGGGCCTTGCCCGACAGCAATGGCGGCTTGCTTCAGCTTTTCAACATCTACCTCCATCAGATCGATCACCACGCCCTCTTTGGCAAAAGCTTCTTTAACTTTGTCCATGAGGTCGTTTTCTGCGGCCGATGTTTCCTCACCCCGCTGGCTTTTCTCCATGGCTACGATGAATTGTGGCAGGCGATCTCCCATCGCTACTGCTTGCCAAATCCTTGCCGCGGCATCTGTGGTCGGCTTAGACGAAGGGGGCTCAGACGTCTTCTCCCCATAACTCTTCGCCACCGCTTCATCGATGTCCGGATGATTATCGTTGGTGACCATGGCGCCGGCATCATCTTGAGCCGTTGCCTTTTCGGTGGCGAGCTTGCGGCGCAAAGCTTGGACTTCTGGACTTTCCTGCGTGCCGTCATTGGCGGCGTAGAAATAACCGTCGTCATAGCCGCGGTAGATGCCGGGTATACCCAGCGGGATTTTGCTGCCGTCTGGGCCACATGTTGCCTGTTGCAATTTAAGCTGCTGATCCATCGGCAGCGCATCGCCATGATGAGCGGATTTGGGGTCAACGCCGGCGCGCGCATAATGGAGATTGAGATCGTGTGCATCGTGGCGGTCGACGTGTGTATCGTGCGGTCGGCCAGTGGGGTGGATGAGCGGCACCTTGGCGATATCCACGAGTTGCTCGACCGGTTTGGCATTGGCGCCGAGATAAACATCAAGAGCGTCCTGACCTTGCGCTTGATTGGCCGCGACCTTGGGCGTCGTCTTGTAGAGCTTGTTGCTGACCGCGAAATGGCGGTCGTCCTTCTGGCCGGTCTTGTGAAAATCCTGCTGGGTTCGCCAATCGGCCGGCTGGGCCTCTGTCCAGCGCGTGGGATCGATGCCTTGCGCATGGAGATCGCCCGCCATCTTTAGTTTTTCAGCGTATTCCGGACTCTGCATGAGACTACTAATTGGTTGTAATTCCTGATTTTTTTTCGCTATTAGGGTGGAATTAGTGCTGGAAATAGGTCGATTCATGCGACTTTCTCCTCTAGGTTGTATAACGTAAAATACATCACGCAAAACACCCTCGTCAACCAAAATGTT
>CAYOYT010000166.1:0-5979 GCA_964408245.1 uncultured Dongia sp.
GCTTATCAGGCGGAACCCTGGTCGATCGTCTGGGTGGTGCGGCAGGACGGTGCGTTGTTGGGTCTCACCTATATGCGCGGCCAGGACGTGGTCGGTTGGCATCAGCACCGAATAGCTGGAAAAGGCGTTAAAGTTCACTCGGTCGCGTGTATTCCGGGCAAGCTACAAGACGAAATCTGGCTGGCCATCGAGCGCGTGGTCAATGGAATGACGCACCGCTCGGTCGAGCGCATGGCACCGGCCTTCGAGCCGGAGAATCCCTTTGATAAGGCGGGCGCTTTCTTCGTCGATGGCGGGATGACTTTCAATGGCGCTGGAAAGAGCGATCTGACACCGGGTGCGGGTGCGACAATCATGGGCAGCGGTAACGTATCTTTTGCTACTGCCGCGCCGGTCTTTACCTCCAGTGATGTTAGCCGAGAGATACATTACTCCTATCCCGCTCCGGATGGGAACGGCTACCACGTTGCTCGTGCGTGCATCACTGCCTTCATCGACAGCAGCCATGTTGCGGTCTTGATTCTGGCACCCTTTCCAAGTTTAGCCACCATCACAGCCGGCGGCTGGTCGCTGGCGGCGACAACAATCCTGGGGCTCGATCATCTGATTGGCGAAACCGTAACGATTCTTGCCGATGGGGCCACGCATCCAACGCGCGTGGTGGGACCCGACGGCAGTATTAGCTTGGAGCGCCCGACAGCCTTCACCCATGTCGGTCTCGGCTATACCAGCCGCCTCAGCACGATGGATATTGAGGCTGGTGCCATGGATGGAACGGCACAAGGAAAGCATCGGCGTATCCACCGTGTCGTCGTTCGCCTTAACAACAGCCTTGGTATGCGCGTTGGTGCGCAGGAGGACGATGGCGAGGACGTGGTGTTTCGTGAAGCACGGACGGCAATGGATCAAAGTCCACCGCTTTTTTCCGGTGACAAGGTTGTGGCCTTTCCCAAGGGTTGGGCGACCGAGGCCGTGGTCACGATCGTGCAGGAGCAACCGCTGCCATGCTCGGTGGTGGCGCTCATTCCGCAACTTACAACGATGGATGGATGACATGTGCAGTCCAACCGCGGCAGCAATGGCCGCGACGATGGTTGTCTCGACCGGCGCCAAGATGGCGGCCGATGCGCAACAGACGCGCCATGAAACACGCGAGCTTAAACGCAGTGCCAGGGTTGCTCGCGCGCAAGGCGTTGAGCAGGAGCGTAAATTGCGCTTGGAGCAGTCGCGCGCGCAGGCTAAGCGCCGGGTGGCGGCGCTGAAAGGTGGCGTCACGACCGAAGGTTCGCCCACCGACATGATGCTCGACGCGGCCCGCGAGGACGATGCCGATGCGCGCTGGGCACGCTTTGGCCAGACCGAAACAGCGCGCGTCAAGGAACGCGAAGCCCGCTTTCGCCAGCGCCAGTCGGTGCTGGACCAGCTTTCCGGGGTCAGCAGTCTCGGCAGCAATCTCATTAGCCTCAGTAATTGAAAGGATAAAGCAATGGCCACAGCCGATACCCTCGAAGCTGCGATGCAAGAAGCACTGGCAGCGCGCGGTTTGCACCCGGGCGATGCGGCAACCGCGATACCCGTTGCCGGTGGTGACGATCTTCGCGGTGCTTTGTCCGCGCCGGGCTCGCCCGATCACTATCAGATCGCCGTACCATCCGATTTCGAGCGCGATGCGGCGCTCGAAGCCAAGGCACGGCAATGGTTTCATCGAGCTGGCTTGCCGCAAGGTGCTGTCAACGGGATTGTCGATGCATATTGTCGCCAGATCTGCAACGACCCTGCCCAGAATGCCGCGCCACAAGCGCAAGCGGAATTGATGCGGGATTGGGGTTCGGATTATCCGCGTAAACTTGCTGCGGCGCAGGCCTTGATCGTCAAATGCGGTGGTGCCGAAGAGCTGGCAGAAATTCTTGGCAGCACGGGCCTTGGCAACGATGCCTGGCTTATCCGGACACTGGCAGCGATCGCTGAAATAGATCCTCAGGCCGGAGCACCGCGATGAACACCACCATCGGAGAAAAGCCAGCCGCGGCGGTGCCACAGGATCTGGCGGGCTGGCGCGCATGCGCTAGCTCGCTGCGAGCCAAGCAATCGGCACTAGCGGCTGAGCGAACTGAGCTTATCACGCGCCGGCAGACGCTGGCTCTAGCGGCGACGATCGGTGACGGGCGGGCAAAAAAGCGGATCGAGCAATTGGCAGCACGAGAACTGGCGCTCGAAATCGATACGGTCAGTCTGGGTCATGCGCTGGAACATGCCGAAGCGGAGATCGGGGCGGCTGAGGCCACACGTGCGACTGCCACCAGGCATAGCGCTGTCATGGCTCATGCTGAACTTTTGACCGCACGCCTCGCCTTGGTGCGAACGATCGAACAGCATCTGCACGCGATGACGCCCCTGCTTGAGGCGTTGGGCGAGGCGACACGTGAGGTAGTGGAAAGCCACTTAGCTCTGGGTGGTACACGCGGCACGCTGCCACCCTTGGCCTCCGAAGCCGTTGGTGGTCGGCTTTGCGAGTTTATGGCCGGTATCGGATTTGCCGATTGGCTGCCTCTTGTTCGACCAGAAATTCGGCCGGCCCTCGCGTCCTTGCTGGTCGCGGAAAAGCTGGCTCAAGAGAGCTACGGTGTATCTAGTTAATGATCGCCGGCTGAAAGGATAGAACATGACCCTCTCAACAACGACGTCCCGCATTACGTATGCGGGCGACGGCAGTACTGTTGCCTTTGCCGTCCCCTTCAGCTTCTTCGGCGTGGACGAAATCGATGTCATTGAACGCAA
The DNA here is from genome assembly GCA_964408245.1 of uncultured Dongia sp. Taxonomy (GTDB): domain Bacteria; phylum Pseudomonadota; class Alphaproteobacteria; order Dongiales; family Dongiaceae; genus Dongia. The sequence continues at coordinate 2,779 of CAYOYT010000166.1, forward strand.
CGCTGCGACCGGCGTCGAAACATCGAAAATACTGGCGACGCATTACACGGTTATCGGTGGCGGCGGCGACACGGGCACCGTAACCGCAATCGCGGCGCCGGATGCCAGTAAGAGCTGGACGATCACCAGGCGCACCAAACGCACGCAGATGATCGACTACACGCCGAACGACCCATTTCCCGCAGAAACACATGAGCGGGCGCTCGATCGGCTCACGGCACTGGTGCAGGAACTCGATGACAAGGTGGGGCGCACGGCGGCCCTCAGCCCGACAAGCCCCGTCACCAATCTGACCTTGCCCTATCCCAGCGCTGAAACCTTGCTTGGCTGGAAAAGCGACTTGTCGGGCTTGGAGAACAAAAGCGTTCCGACCGGAACCACGATCAATGCCGGCATCATTACCACGCGTGCCGGCACATCCACGACGGAAAGTGTCACGCCGCGCGGTGTCTCAGCTTTGTGGCGCAAAGGCAGTGATATCGCTAGTGCCGCGAGCCTCGCCAAGCCGGAGGAAAGCGCACTTGGCGGCTACCATCTCGTTACTGGTACAGCGAGTATCGCTGGGCTGTGGAGCGAGGTTGCCGGCATGGAAATCGAGCTATGCTTTGCAGCAGCTGCGACGCTTATTCACCATGCGGTAAGTTTCATTCTGCCAGGCGGCGGAAATATTATCGCGGCAGCTGGCGATGTCGCACGCTTCCGCAGCGAAGGTAGCAGTAATTGGCGCTGCGTCTCGGCTCCACCACGCTGGTTTACCACCGTTGCACCTGGCGTTGGCATTAGCATTCCCGTCGTCACCAAGACCGTCAACTATACCATGCTGACTGCCGATAAAGGGAGCGAAATTGCTTTCTCGACCGGTGGTGTCACTTTGTCTTTGCTTGCCGCCGCCACAGCTGGCAACGGCACTGTGCTGATCGTTCGCAATGCTGCAGCGAGCGGTGACGTGACAATCGATCCCAGTGGCAGTGAGTCGTTGGATGGCCTTACCACGAGAGCTGTACGACCGGGCGACCGGGTGATGATCCGCTGTGACGGAAGCGGATGGGCAACGATCCTTGGCGAGTACAGCTACACGACCAGCGAAATCGCCCTTGTGGCCGCTGCTGGGTTGACTGACGCGCATGGACTGGGTGGCACGCCAGATCGTATCAGGACGATCCTACGCTGCAAGACGGCCGAACTCGGTTATGCCGTCGGTGACGAGATCGAAGCCGCTTACACATTCTACAACGCCTACGAGCACAACAACGTGCAGGTCTTCTCGAATACGACCAATCTTCGCGCCATTCAGGGTATGTCGAAGTGGTGGATCGCGCATGCAACAAGCGGTGTCGTTACCGTGATCACAGCGGCCAATTGGAAGTTGGTGGTCAAGGCATGGAGAAAGTGATGCAGGTTTTTTATTACGATGCGGAGACGAGACAATGTCTCGGCTCTTTCGGGCCAGGCGCCATGTTGCCGGCAAAGGCTATGCCAACCAGCGTTACACCGGCTGACGGCCGTCAGCTCTGGATAGGATCGACTTGGGCGTGGCCGATCGACATCATCCGCGCCGAGGTTCTTGATGCGATCGCACGACGCTACCAAGCTGCGCTGGCGAGTGGACTGAGCTATGGCGGCAAAGTGCTGCAGATCCGTGAGCAGGATCAGCTCAATTTGACGGCGATGGGCAATGAAGCCCGTTGGGCAAAGGCGACCTCAGCCGCCTGGCCGCCAGACTTTGCCTGGCGCATGGCAGACGACACTTTCCTGAATCTGTCGGATCCAGAGGCGATGATCGCGCTTGCTGAAACCGCAAAAAACGAGATCCAGCGTCTGTGGCTGGTTAAATGGATGCATGTTGATGCCGTGCGCGGTCTTCGCACAAGCGCTGCAATTGCCGATTATGATTTCGAAACCGGCTGGCGGGGGGTGTGATGCGCGATCTGCATGGAACATCGCAGGCCATCGGTCGCCTACAGACCAGTGTGGAAAAGCTGGAGCATGCCGTCGCTCGACTGAGCGAACGCATCGAGGAATTGCAACGGCTGCGTTGGCTGATGGTTGGCGCGCTGGTGGTACTGTGTGGCCTTTCCGGCGCCAGTAGTGGCTGGTTCGCGAAGCTGCTGGATATGGGCACCTAATCTGTAACGAAAAGGAAAACACCATGATCGGGAAAAACATTGCGGCACTTGGCGTCATCAATAAAGCCTGGGCGGCGGCGATTGCCGCACCGCTGGCGGAATGGTTTGCCGGTCTCGTGGCTGATGCGTTGTGGGCTCATTGGCGGATTGCCATGCCAGATAGTGCCGAGCTGGCCATCGTTTCGCTGATTGTGGGCCTTGTTGTCTATCGTGTGCCCAATCTGTCGTCCGATCAGCTGGTTGACGCCACCGAGAAGGCGGGAGCATGACATGATCCCGTGCGTCAGAAAAACATTGACTGCTTTCACTGTGTCGCTTGCCCTCAGTTTGATCGCTGGTTGTGCGAACCCACAAGTTTCATCGAGCGACAACAAGGTCGCGGATTTGAGGATAAGGCTTGTCGCTGCCAACTTGCTGGCTGGCGGCCTGGCGGATGGTTTCAGCACCGCCATTCACAGCCGGACAATCACACCCGATAGCAATGAAGCGCGGCTCATTGTGGTGACGCTGGATGCGGTCGACATGTCGCTCGATGGTGCCAGCAGGGCTTTGCGCACCGGGTTTCCTGACATGGCGGTGCTGCAGATCGGGGCTGCAGAATCGCAGCTCAACGGCCTAATGCCGTTGCTCCCCGCATCCGAATTAGCTCGTTAAGCAAAGGAAGCATTTATGAACGCAGCGATCATCGCCATGATTGTACAGGGGGTTGCAGCGCTGGCACCCTATCTGGCCCAACTCGGTGTTCTCGCCACCAAGGCGCGAACTGGCGAGGCTGTGACCGACGACGATTTGCGCCTGGCCGAGGAAGCGCGCCGTCACGCCTTTGCCGCCTTACGGGAATCCCTTATTCAGCCGGCGAATTAAGACAAATTTCCCAAGCTGGCCGTGGAATATTGCCTGGACGGCGCCAATCCTATAATGACGGCAGCAATCATATCTCTCACTTTCAGAAGGGCCGTCGGCCATCGTCATGGACCATCTCGACCAGCTCGAAGCGCAAAGCGTCTATATCCTGCGCGAAGCCTTCAATCGCATCGAAAAATTGGGAATGCTGTGGTCTCTTGGCAAGGACAGC
>CAYOYT010000167.1:0-5946 GCA_964408245.1 uncultured Dongia sp.
CGCCGTCAAGATAAAATCCTGCTGCAGGGTTTGAATCATGTCGGCGCGCAGCAGTCGCATGTAGACCGGAAACTCGGCAATCGCGAGCGTTAAGGCCGGGAGCAGCATGGACTTGAGGTTCTCTGCCCAGCCGGCCGACACCGGTTTGAATCCCGACGCCGGCAGAAGGCCGAGATTCACCGAAAATCCATAGATCAACAGAATGCCAATCAAGAATGCCGGTGTCGATTGTTTGGCGATGGCAACAAAGCCCGTGAGCCTGTCGAACAGTCCGCCGACGCGGTAGGCCGCCAAGATGCCAGCCGGCACGGCCATCGCCAGTGCGATAATTTGGCTCAAGATGATCAGTTCAAGAGACACCGGCAGGCGCTGCACGATCATTGTGGCAACCCGCTCATTCGACCGATACGAGTACCCGAGATCGCCGTTTATCGCCTGTCCAAGCCATTCGACGTAGCGCACCGGGACTGCCCTATCGAGGCCGAGTTCTTGTCGCAGGGCCTCGATTTCCGCTGGGGTTGCGTTTTCGCCGAGGATCGCTACCGCAAGATCACCGGGCAGGACACCGGTAATCAGGAACGCACACGCTGTAACTGCGAGGACGATCGTCAATAGGGAAAGCACATGGCCGAGCCAGCGGCGTCGCAGCAGGTTCAGCTTGGAACCGCCAGTTGTGGCCATCATGGACCCTTCCACACGAAGCCAGAACGTAAAAGGCCGTCGGGGATGAGGGGTATTCCTTCCACGTTCTTTCCGGCGAGCATGAAGGGCGTGTAGTAATGCAGAAAGTGGTAGACGACGTCTCGCGCGAGAATATCGTTTACGTTTGAATAATGCTTCAGCCGTTCTGTCTGATCGACGGCAACCCGTCCAGCTTCCAGAGCCTTGTCCATGCCTGGATCGCTGTAGCGCGTATAGTTGCGCATGCTCTTGGAGTGAAAAAACTGATAGACGTTAGCATCCGGATCCGCTCGCCCCGGCCAGCGGAAGATCATTATCTCGAAGTTGTTGTTGATAGCGTTGCGGATCAGCTGCACCTGTTCCTGCTGATCGATCTCTGTCTCAATGCCGGCTTTCTTCCACATCTGTTGAAGCGCTTGGGCGGTTTGTATCGAGTTTGGTGAAGCCGTTACGGAGAGCTTCACCTTGACAGGTTTGCCGACCTCCCTAACCAAGGCCTGCGCTTTCTTGAGATTAAATTCGCGGAACCCCTCGACTTTTTCATGCGGAAACAGCCCGCTTCCAAACGGAGTGCGCGCCAATTTATAGATGCCGCGATTGATCGCCTTGTTGAGGGCCGCGCGATCCGTCGCGTAAGCAAGTGCCTGCCGGACGCGCGGATCCTGCACTGAATCGGCACGCCAAGAAATCATCACGAACACAGTGCCAAGACCGCCCGGGTCAATAACCTTGAACGACTTGTCGCGAATCGCCGCGGCCACATCGCGCGCCGCCGGCACCAGGCTGATATCAATGTTCCCGGCGGCAAGCGCAGCCTGTCGCGTCTGGTCATCTGGCATTGGCCTATAGAAGACATCGTTGAGGTACGGCAGCCCCTTACGCCAGTAATCCGGATTGCGTACGGCGTGGAAATAGTTCCCCTTGCGCCATTCCTTATACATGAAAGGGCCAGTCCCCACTGGCGCTTGGCCGTACCCCTTGTCGAGCTTGCTGACTGCCGTCGGCGAGATCATCAATCCGGCCACATCGGCAAGCACGCTAAGGAAATGAGACGATGGCGATGAAAATCGAAATTCGACTTCAAGCGGCCCGAGCGCGACCACGTCAGCAAGCGACGCGAGGTCAGCACTGCAGCGGCACTTGTTGGCCGGATCGCGCAGACGCTTGAAATTGAACACCACCGCTTCAGCGTCGAATGGCGTACCGTCATGGAACTTGACGCCGGAACGCAGAGTTAACGTGACGCTGCGAGCATCGGGCGCAAGCAGAAATTTTTCCGCAAGGCCAGGGCGTATAGCACCCTTTTCGTCGATCTCGAGAAGCGTGTCGTAGACCGCCATGCCAACCTGCCTTTCGGCGAGGGCACCCATCCCGAGAGGGTCGAGGGTCGGAAAATCGGCTTCCATTCCGACGTTTAGAGTCCCGCCGTATCGCGGTGAGGATGCGCTTTGCGCCAGAAGATTAGGTCCGAGAACAGCCGACAAGAAGCTCGCGATTGCAGCGACCCGCAGAAATTGTCTGAACATTTCCCCTCCCAACACTGCCGAGATTCTCGCATTTGCGACTCTCGCATTTGTTTGGATCGCGCCCAATTCCAGGCTCATATGGGAGCACGTCAAGGCGTCCGCCGAAGCGAAATAGCAACTGACGGAGTGGAGCGCGCGCCATCAGTTGCCCGCATGCAGGCTGGACGAGCCAGCAATCAGCGACGTACTAGGCTGCCGCGCGGTAGTACGGCGTGTCGCCGCTGACTGTAACCCGGTGACCGTACCGCCGGTTGGGGAAGTAGTCCCACAAGGCGTGGTGTTGCGCGCAACGATTGTCCCAGCAGGCCATTGAGTTCGGTTGCCACTGGAAGCGCACACAAAACTCTGGGGTTTCGATGTGACGGTAAAGCATTTCGAGGATCGCAGCGCTCTCGTGCTTCGGCAGTCCGACGATACGGGTCGTGAAGCCACGATTGACGAACAACGCCTGCCGGCCGGTCACGGGGTGGGTTCGCACTATCGGATGCTCCGACCGCGGATACTGCGCACCGTCGCGATATCCGGGCCGCTCGTAGACGTGCTTGCCGTCGTGGATTGCCTTCATGCCCGTGATCAGCTTGCGAACGGGCTCAGAGAGAGTCTCGTAGGCTCTGTACATATTGGCGAACATGGTGTCGCCGCCGCCGTCAGGCGGAACCTCGGTAAGATAAAGAAGGGAGCCCATCGGCGGCTCCGGGTCGCACGAAACATCCGAGTGCCATTCCTCGCCCGCGACACGCTTGGAGTTCTCGTCCGCCTTGATAATGAGAATCTCCGGATGCTTATCCGGTTGGTGGGCAGCCGGATGGAGGTGCAGCTTTCCGAAGCGACGGCCAAAATCGAGATGCTGGTCGACAGTCAGATGCTGGTCTCGGAAGAAGATGACCAGATTCTCCATCCACGCATCGTGGATCTCCTGAAATTGCTGATTGCCCAACGGCTTGGACAAATCCACGCCGTCGATCTCAGCACCGATCACCGGTGTCAGCTTGCGGACTTTGATCGTCTGATAGGTCACGGATCTTCCTCCTTTGGATTTCTTGCTCGAAGGACTGAAGTCATTCGATGAGACGATTTTTTTTCGCCTACGTTCGCAAAGACTAGACGGTCAGGAACCCAGCCTCGGCATTGATTCTTCAACAAGTCCGTATTACGGAAGGAGATGCGGTGAAACTTCCGATCCCAATGACGAACAGTCCGCGCCCCGTCGAACCCGTGCTGCGCGCACTCGATGTGCTCGCCGCTCTCAACCTCCGACCCTTATCCCGGCTCCGCGACCTGCACACCGCCACCGGTTTGCCCAATCCAACCCTTGTGCGCTTGCTGCAGACCCTAATCGCCGCCGGCTATGTAGTGCGCGTCCCGCCGCGAGCTGGATATCGCGTGACCGAGCAGGTGCTTTCGCTTGCTAGTGGTGTGCGCTTCATCGACCGGATGGTCGACGCGGCCAGAACCCCCATGAGCGCGTTCACGCGCGAGCATGGTTGGCCACTCGCTCTTGGAAAGGTGCGCCACGGCGCCGTTGTCGTCTTGCACAGCACGGCGCCGGAAAGTCACCTGTCGTTTGAGCAGGCGGGCTACAACCGCACGTTCCCACTGCTCATCAGCGCATTGGGGCAAGCGTACATGGCGTTTTGTCCAGCGGAAGAACGAAGGCGCCTGATCCGTGGACTACTGACTTCTTCCGACTCGCATTCGGTTGCTGCGGAAGGAATGCGAGGCATCGAAGCGGGGCTCATGGTCGTCCGCCGTCGCGGCTACGCCGTCACTATCGGACCACGCGCCGATCGCGTCCTCGGCCTCGCCGTTCCAATCCAGAAGTCCCGCGAAGTGTTGGGCAGCCTTTCAATGCGCTTTGCACGTGTGGCGTTCACCCCAGATCAGGCGGCCACTCGCTACTTGGCTCCTCTGAACGCCACGGCTCGCGCAATAGCAATTGCCGTGCAAGTTCTCGACAATGCCGTGTTGCCTGATGACGGGATGCGTCTTCCAAAAGCGCCCGCCTGGCCACGCCGTCGCCTGAACGCACGAGAGGGCGCTAGCGGCACCAAGCCTTTCAACCACGTCCGGCACGACTAAGAAGCTGCAATGAGAGAGATGGCTACAACGCAAGCCGTCCGCAACTATCAAGGCGAGAGGCTGCGACGCGGCGATCGTTTCGCGCGATAGGAACCCTATATTTCGGCCAAAGCATGCCGCGCGGGCGATAGCACGCTGCTGAATTTCAGTGATTCCCTCTGTGATCGGAGAGAGCCACGCGTCGCGAGATAACCACTGTATAGGGTCGTGCCCCGTGTGGTGGTCTAGCTGGCGGGAGCAAGGCCGCGAGCGAGCGCGCTCTTCGATAGGCTGTAGCGAAGGAGCGGCCTTGCGCCGGTCACCGGCGATTTCGGGGTTATGGTCGGGTTGGTGGCTCAACCTGAAGGAACCACCGATGACCGAAGAGATGATGAAGCTGCGCTCGCTCCTGGAGAAGGCCCCCAGTGCCGACCTGCCGCGCGATATGATCGCCTTCGTCGCCGAGCGCATGATGGAGATCGAGGCCGGGGCGCTGACCGGCGCCGGGCACGGCGAAAAGAACACGGCCCGGCTGGTGCACAGCGCAACGGCTATCGGGAGCGGGACTGGGAGACGCGGGCCGGCACAGTCGAACTGCGCATCCCTCGGCTGCGGCGAGTGCGCGGCAGCGACCGGACAATAGGGGGTGACAGGCTGTTGGCTGAGTACCAAGGAGTTGAGCATACCGTGACGGTGCGGCAGGACGCCTACGAATGGCAGGGCCGGCCATACAAATCGCTGTCGGCGATCGCGCGGCAATCACCGGACCTCATCATTTGGACCGTTCTGTTAAAGGGCATCCGGGCGGCAAGGGCTCAAGAGGCTGCAGATTGCGATTATCAACTCTGGCGAAGTCGCTGACACCCAGCCGCTTGGCGATCGCCGAGAAGGTCAAAGCGCCATAGAAATCGATGCCGGCGGCATTGGGATTCCTTCCAGGCAGAGGTCCTTTCTCGGGGCGCACGCATGCTGCGCACGGCGCTCGGGCCCGCCATCGCGACCTGGCTCGAAGATCCGTCCGTCGTCGAAGTGATGCTCAACCCCGATGGTCGACTCTGGATCGACCGGTTGTCGACCGGCCTGGCCGAGACGCAGGAGAGACTGGCCGCCGCCGAGGGCGAACGCATCGTGCGGTTGGTGGCTCACCATGTCGGCGCCGAAGTCCATCCGGCCAGCCCGAAGGTATCGGCCGAGCTGCCCGAGACGGGAGAACGGTTCGAGGGGCCGCTGCCGCCAGTCGTTCCGGCGCCGACCTTCGCGATCCGCAAGCCCACGGTCGCGGTCTTCCACATTGACATCAGGCTCGGCAAGTCTAATCGGGTAGGCCACCGCATCACCCGCGACCGGACTGGCCAGAACAACAATCGAGGGGGCGGCCGGTCGCGAGGGCGCCGCTGTTGCAATCCTACGACTTCCCGATGAGGCCCGACGCTAGAAGCGAGTGGTCAATGTCGTCAGCCACTCGGGCGACATGTCGACGATGACCGTCTCCAACCTTTTGTCGATGCCCGTCGCAATCGCAAGCCCCAACACCACTAGGTCGCATGCTCATAAACGATTCCCAATTTTTGGAAAAAGTGATTCAAGGTTCCGAAAGGAGCCTTGGTGATGGCGCGCTACGATCTAACCGAGTTTGAGTGGAGAACGATCCAACCGTTGCTGCCGAACAAGCCACGCGGGG
>CAYOYT010000168.1:0-3080 GCA_964408245.1 uncultured Dongia sp.
AGGAATTGCAGGCCGCGATTGGTGTATTTCTTGGCGATGGAGATGACGAGGCGCAAGTTGGCTTCGACCATTTCCTTCTTCGCGCGGCTCGCTTCGCGCTCACCCTTCTGCACCGTATTGACGATGCGGCGGAAATCGCCAATCGGTAGATTGACCAGGACGGCGATTTCGGCAATGCCGCCACGAATGTTCTTGGCGTCGTCCTTGTAATCGATCGCGAACTTCTTCCAGCCCTTGCCGGTCAGCTTGCCGACTTTGGCGATCCATTTCGGGTCGAGTTCAGAACCGTAATATTTTTGCAGGAACTCCTCGCGCTTCACGCCGGCCTTGGCGGTTTGGCGCAACAGCTGACCTTCAAGGCCCATCAGGCGGCGGTTGAGGCCGTACATCTGATCGACCAGCGCTTCGATACGGTTATTGTTAAGGCGCACAGTGCGCATCAACTCGACCATTTCGAGCTTCTGCTTTTCATATGTCTTTTCCGAACGCGGATTGAGATCCTCGCCCGTCATGATCGTTTCGAGGCGTTTAAGTTGCACCTTCTCTAGCTTCTTCTGAAGCGCTGCGATCTTGTCAAAGGTTTCGAGCACCTGCGGCATGAGGGTGAGTTCCATCGATGCCAGCGAAACCGCCGCTTCCTCGGTATCGTCACCCTCGACTGGCGGCTTGGCTTCACCCTCAGCTTCAGCTTCTTCCGGCTCGGCTTCTTCGCCTTCGAGAGCGGCCTCGTTCTCGCGCATCATTTCTTCTTCGGAGGCCGGGCCGCCGCCCATGCTGGCGTCGAGATCGATGATGTCGCGCAGCAATAGCTCGCCAGCCTTCAGCTTATCACGCCATTCGACGATGCTGCGATGGGTGGTCGGGCTTTCGCCGATGCCACCGATCATCATGTCGCGGCCGGCCTCGATGCGCTTGGCGATGGCGATTTCGCCTTCGCGCGAGAGCAATTCGACCGAGCCCATCTCGCGCAAATACATGCGCACGGGATCGTCGGTACGGCCGGCATCGCTATCGGCCAGATTGCCAGCGGGTTTACCCTCTTCTTCTTCACCCTCCGGCTGAGGCTTACCTTCCTCTTCGCCTTCCTCACTGTCGTCATTTTCGACGACGTTGATGCCCATATCGTTGAGGAGTGCGAGCGTGTCTTCAATTTGTTCGGAAGACATCTGCTCTTGCGGCAGGACGGCGTTGAGCTCGTCGACGGTGACGTAACCGCGCTCCTTTGCCTTGGCCAGCATCTTGCGAACGGCAGCGTTCATGCCGTCCATTAGAGGGCCTTCAGCAGCTTCCTCCTTGGGCTTGTTGGCATCGGCCTGAGGTTTCGCGGTGGGTTTGGTTGCCATATACTTTCACCTAAAGCTCTTTGAGCGTCTTGTCTGTCGTTACGGCTGAATAACCGTTCAATTCTTGAATAGATGTTCAGTGTCGGCCAAGTCCAGATCGCGCCGTCGGCTCTCCGCTTCCAGCTTCTGCTGCTGCGCCGCCTGGAAGCGGTCGAGGTTCTCCTGAGACATATCTTCTTCCAGGGCCCTTGCCGCCGCTCCCAGCTCCACCTCGATTTCGGTTTCGCGCAAAATGGCCATAACGTGCAAAAGCCCCGCCTCGGCCTGGGCAATCCCGGACAGAGGAAGGGCAAATCTGATCGATCCCGTATGCCGAACCAACGCGTCAATCGCGGCGGAGAAACCTAACTCCATCAAATGGTTCTTGAGCCCGCTGGCGTCAAGGTCCGGATGTCGGGAGGCGAGGTCTAACAAGGCCCCCTTCAGCTTGTCAAGTTGACGATCTGGAATGGGCACCAGCGCCACGGCCTCGCCATGCCGATGGAGCAAATCCGGATGGTTCATAAGTACAGCCAGCATAACCTCAAATGGCAGACGTTTGACCCCCGCAACCCCCTTCCTGGCGGCCTCGCCACCATCGTTGACATGCTGAAAAGGCATGCCAGGCAAGCGGGTATTGCCAAATCTACTAAGCCTTTGCGGCCGAAACCCGCCCGGCCCCGCGGATACGGCAGGACGGCCGCGCTGACCCGGACCGGCAAACATCTGATCAAGCCGACCTAGCATTTCGCGTCGATAATCCTCTTGAACACCCTTATCGGCGATGCGGTTAATCGCCCCCAGCAAGTCGCGGCGAAATCCAGCGCGGCGTTCCGGCGTATCCAGGGTGCGGCCAGCCAGAATCTCGGACCAGAGCACATCGACCAAAGGTTGGGCCTTTTCCAGCACCTGGCGCATGGCACCGGCACCGCCGCCAGCACCGCCGCCATTGGCGGGACCACGGATCAGATCGTCCGGATCTTGACCCTGCGGCAGCCAGGCAAAACGCAAGGAAAGGCCCGGTTTAAGAAGCGGCAGCACCCGCTCGACACCGCGCGCCGCAGCCTTCCCACCCGCGTCATCACCATCGAAGCAAAGGATCGGCTCTTGAGCAAAGCGCCAGAGGAACTGGATATGATCCTCGGTGAGGGCTGTGCCAAGGGGAGCGACGGCATGTGGGAAGCCTCCCTCGGCCAGAGCGATGACATCCATATAGCCTTCGACAACGATGATCTCGTTCTTATCGCGCGCCGGTTTCTGCGCGTGATTGAGGTTGTAAAGCGTGCGCCCTTTGTGAAAGAGCGGGGTCTCCGGTGAGTTGAGATATTTCGGCTTCTCATCGCCTAACGCTCGGCCGCCGAAGGCGATGACGCGGCCCTTGGGGTCCATGATGGGAAACATGACACGGCCCCGGAAGCGATCATAGACACGGCCGGTTTCATCGTTCTTCACCAGCATGCCAGATTCGAGCGAAACCGCCTCCGGGATATTCTCCTTGGCAAGCTTTGACTTCAGCGCCTCGAAACCATCGGGTGCAAAGCCAAGGCGAAAGCGCTTGATCGTTTCCGGCGTCAGACCGCGTTGGCGGAAGTAATCGAGCCCACTGCGCCCAGCACTACCGCCTAGTTGAGATTCAAAAAACTTGGCCGACATCTCCATGACACCGACCAGCGTGTCCTGCTGCTCGGCGCGGGCGCGGGCTTCGGGATTGTCGCGCGGAATTTCGAGACTCGCTTCACCGGCGAGCTTCTCGACAGC
>CAYOYT010000168.1:3090-5924 GCA_964408245.1 uncultured Dongia sp.
TACGCCTTCCGTTTCCATGACAAAGGTGATGACGTCGCCATGAGCGCCGCAACCGAAGCAATGGTAATGCGGTTCGTCCGGGCCTTCATAAACATGGAAGGATGGACTCTTTTCGTTATGGAAAGGGCAAAGGCCTGTGGCCTGCAAACCGCGCCGGTTGAGCCGCACGCGACGACCGACAACGTCGAAGATCGAGACGCGGCGGCGCAGCTCTTCCAGGAATTGCGGCAACAGCGCCATGGGCAAAAAGCCTTAGCCGAGCTTTGCCTTTACCATCTGGCCGACTTTCCCGAAATCGAGCTGACCAGCATAGCGTTCCTTGAGGACGTTCATGACTTTGCCCATGTCCTTGATGGTCGCAGCACCGGTCTCGGCAACGATGGCGACGATCGCCTTGTCGGTCTCTTCGGCCGAAAGTGCCTTGGGCAGATAACGATTGATGACGTCGATCTCGCCTTGTTCCTTGGCGGCGAGCTCAGGGCGGTTGCCCTTGGTGTACATCTCGATGCTTTCCTGGCGCTGGCGCACCATTTTCTGCAGCATCTCAATAATTTCAGCGTCGGAGATCCCATTCATGTTGCTGGGACGAGCGGCGATGTCCTTATCCTTAATGGCAGCCGTGATGAGACGGAGGCCAGAAAGCGCCTCATCCTTGGCCTTCATGGCCGTTTTGACATCATCATTGATCCGCTGCCGCAGCATGGGCGTTATCCGTTCAGGTGAGGTATAGTTGAAAGGCCGGACACTACAGGATTCGTCCCTCTGAGTCCATGCAACTAATCACCATCAACTCATTGAAAAAGCTCACTATTCTTTTCAACAGCCAGCTTGACGCGAGGGCTGTCACGGAATAGAAACTCCCAACTTGCGGCTGGCGCTCTTTGAGCTGAAGGCGGCTACCTCAGGTTGGCCCGCCTCCCATGACTTGAATTCAAAGCAAAGGCCCGCGCATGACCGCCGCGACCAAATCTGCCCACGCGCCCGCTTCTGACGAGATGCCCGTTGCGACGGCCGTCATCGTTCTTGCCGATGGCAGCGTATTGAAGGGCCGAGGCCTGGGCGCAGAGGGTCAGGCCGTGGGTGAGATTTGTTTCAACACTTCGATGACCGGCTATCAAGAGATCATGACCGATCCATCTTATGCTGGCCAGATCATCACCTTCACCTTCCCGCATGTCGGCAATGTTGGCGCCAATCCGGAGGATGTCGAAACGCGCGCCTTCGCCGCGCGCGGCGCCATCCTTAATCTCGACATCACCGAGCCATCGAGCTGGCGGTCGACCCAAGGTTTCGATGCCTGGCTGAGAGCCAACAATCTTTTCGCCGTTACGGGCATCGACACCCGCGCGCTGACCCATCGCATCCGCGACGCAGGTGCCCCCAACGGTGTCATCGCTTTCAATAAGGACGGCCAGTTTGATCTCCCGGCACTTGTCGCGCAAGCCAAGGCATGGCCCGGCCTCGACGGCATGGATCTGGCGAAGGATGTGACCTGCCGCCAGACCTATGATTGGACGGGCGGCTCTTGGAAGCTGGAAGGCGGTTATCAGGAGCCGCAAGCAGCTAAGTATAAAGTCGTCGCCATCGATTATGGCGCTAAGGAGAACATCCTGCGCTGCCTTGCCGATGCGGGCTGTGACGTTACGGTCGTGCCGGCGAACGCCACCACCGAGGACGTGCTGCGCCACAAGCCAGACGGCGTGTTCCTCTCCAATGGCCCGGGCGATCCGGCCGCAACAGGCGCATATGCTGTGCCGGTAATCAAAGATCTTATCGCCAAGAATCTACCGATCTTTGGCATTTGCCTCGGTCATCAGATGCTAGCTCTGGCACTCGGCGGCAAGACCGCCAAGATGCATCGCGGCCATCGCGGCGCCAATCATCCCGTGAAAGATCTGGGCACCGGGAAGGTAGAGATCACCAGTCAGAACCACGGCTTCGAAGTGCTCGCCACGAGCCTGCCGGCCGATGTTGAAATTACCCATCGGTCTCTCTTCGACGATTGCGTCGAAGGCCTGGCGATGAAATCGAAACCGGTTTTCTCGGTACAGTACCACCCGGAAGCTTCCCCGGGCCCGCAAGACAGCCACTATCTTTTCCATCGCTTCGTCGAAAACATCGCGCTGTCGAAGAAGGCGTAATGATAGCGGTTCGAAGGAAATCGGGGGCGCACCCCCCTCCCCGAACCTTCCCCTCAAAAGGAGAGGGAGAAGGAAAAGACTTGTTGCAGCATACAGCCTCGCAGCAATCCTCTCCCCCCTTGAGGGGGAGAACTAGAGAAGAGGGCCTCTCTCCACGCGCAAAATCGGCAAACAAGCAACTCCGCGCGAATATGACGGATACCGAGAAGCGGCTATGGAAGCTTCTGCGCTGTAAACAATTCGCCGGCTTCCGCTTTCGCCGGCAGGCACCGATCGGTGCCTACGTCGCCGATTTTTTCTACCCCGCCACCAAGCTCATCATGGAGCTGGATGGTGGTAAACATGATGATCGCGCCGAGGCCGACCGACGACAAACCGACTACCTCTTGCGCGCCGGCTATCGCTTGCTGCGCTTCTGGAACAATAAACTCAACGAGAATGAACAAGGCGCTCTGACGATCATCGCTCAGACGCTCGGAATAAACGGGACCCCATCATGCCCAAACGTACTGACATCAAATCGATCCTGATCATCGGCGCAGGGCCGATTGTTATTGGGCAAGCTTGCGAGTTCGATTATTCCGGTGCGCAGGCATGTAAGGCGCTGCGGCAAGAAGGGTATCGGGTCATTCTGGTGAACTCGAACCCAGCCACGATCATGACCGATCCGGATCTAGCCGATGCGACTTATGT
>CAYOYT010000169.1:0-5912 GCA_964408245.1 uncultured Dongia sp.
GGACCGTGAGGTTGAATCGATCGTACGGTTCCTCAAAGAGCAAGGTGAACCTTCTTATATCGAGGAGGTGACGCAGGACGACGAAGAAAGCGATGGCCTTGATAATCTTGACGGTGAACCAGGAGGCGGCTCTGGTGACGAACTCTACGACCGAGCTGTCGCAATCGTCACGCGCGAGAACAAAGCATCGGTCAGCTTCGTCCAGCGGCATCTTCAGATTGGTTACAACCGCGCGGCACGAATCGTTGAGCGGATGGAGAAAGAAGGTGTCGTCTCCCAGGCCAATCATGTCGGCAAGCGCGAAGTGCTGGCGCGCGGCATGGACAATTAACGCTACTTCCCTTGAATGAAAGGCTACGACGTGACTGATTTTGCTTATTCGCGGCGTCAAACGCTGATGGCGGCGGGAAGTATCGCGTTGCTCGGCATCATGGGTGCGCTGTCGCACCCCGCCTTCGCGCGCGCGGTGCCGGCCAATCTAACATCGCAAGACGAAGCGGATCTCAAGCGGATCCAGGATTATCTCAACGGCATCACGACCATGCGTGCCAAGTTCCAGCAATACTCAGAAAAAGGGGGCATCGGCTTCGGCACGATCTATCTGAAACGGCCCGGCTTCATCCGTATCGAATATGAGCCGCCGTCACCTATGCTGATCGTGTCGGATAGCGTCTCGCTGCATTATTACGACCCAGAGCTCGATCAGATCAATCGCGTGCCGGTCTCTTCATCGCCGCTCTGGTTCCTTTTGCGTGACGATGTTGAGCTGGGTGGCGATGTTACGGTGACGGCGTTCAAGAGATCGCCAGCAGCGTTTGAGCTAACCATTCGACAAACGGACGACGCGGAAGAAGGCAAGGTCATCCTTGAATTTGGCGACAAGCCAATGGAGCTGCGCCAGTGGATTATAGCCGATCAGAAGAACCAACAAGTACGGGTCGGTCTTTTTGAAGCCCAATTCGGCATGGACCTCGACCAACAGCTCTTTCGCGTTCCGAAAAAGGAATAGCGGTCGACTCAGTGCTTGATTACACAGTAAAGACGTGATCAGGCCTGTCTTGTGACGCCGATCTGTGTCGCGGTCACGAATTGATGGCTAAGTGCCCTAATTTCTTCCCATTTCCTCTCTTGCACCATTTTGCGCGGAGCGGGCATAGAAGACCCGACGGCGGCAACATGTGGCAGCGCCAGATAGTCACCGGCATTATCCGCCGAGATGCCGCCCGTCGGGCAGAAATGACTGTCTGGAAACACATCGCCCCAAGCCTTTAACGTTGCTGGTCCGCCAAGAGCCGAGGCGGGGAAGAATTTGAAAGCATCGAGGCCGAGTGCGCGACCGCGCATGACTTCTCCGGGCGTGGCTGTACCTGGCAAATAGGGAAATTCTAAATCGAGCGCGAGCTCGACGATGTCGTCGGAAAAGCCTGGGCTGACCGCGAAATCTGCGCCAGCAGCATGAGCCCGCTTCAGATCCTCAGCCGACAACACCGTGCCGACACCGATCGCCAGACCCTCGATCGAACCGCGCAGTCGCTTGACAGCTTCGAGGCCAGCGGGCGTGCGCAAGGTGATCTCCATGCTGGATAGACCGCCCGCTCGCAGAGCCTGCGCAAGAGGTATCGCGTCTTCGAGAGAGTCGATGACGATGACAGGGATGGCGCGGGCTTGGCGGATGATCTTTGCGGTGGGAGTCATTGGTTACCTTGGTTGAGAGTTGCAGCTGCACCAAGCAATGCCAGTGTGTTATCGAGAATGACGTAGATCGGCATGTGCGCGAGCAAGGAGGAGAGCCGACCTTTATTGGCAAAGCGCTCCTCGAAACGGCTGTCGGGTAGAATGGGTAGGAGTCGGGGCACGATCCCGCCGCCGATATAGACACCACCCGTCGAGCCAAGGATAAGGGCAAGATCCCCCGCGGCAGAGCCCAGGATGGCGCAGAAACGTCGCAATGCATCGCGGGCAATCCGCTCGCCTTGTTCCAATCCACGGGCTGTGATTTCCGCTGGACTGGGCCTTTCAGCGGGCCTTCCCGCTCGGATGCTGAGGAATTCATAGATGTTGACGAGGCCATCGCCGGAGAGCAGCCGCTCGCAAGATACGCGATCGAAGCGCGCCTGTAGATAGCGCAGTAGGTCGATTTCCAACTCGTCCTGCGGTGCAAAACCTATATGGCCGCCTTCGCCGGCAAGTGCCACCCATTCCCCTTGCTGGTCGCAAATCAGTCCCGAAACACCAAACCCCGTTCCAGGACCGAGTACTGCCCGTGGCGCCTTCGGTTCGGCGGTTCCGGGTCGGACCGTGTGCAGCCCTTTAGCGGGTGCATGCGGCACGCCCATGGCTAGAGCCTCGAAATCATTGACTGTCGCGAAACGAGACCAGCCGAAATGCTTAGCCGTCTCGTGGCGTGAGAAACGCCATGTCGAATTGGTGAAAGCGATCTCATCGTCCCGCGCCGGACAGGCGACGGCGAAGCAGGCGACCTGCGGCCGCGCCTCGGCCCAATCGAGATAGGCGGTGATGGCGTTGCCGATATTGGGGTAATCCGCCGCTGACAACGTCTTTATGCGATCAAGATTGCTGCTACCCGGCTGCACCAAGGCGAACCGTGCATTCGTCCCGCCGATATCAGCAACCAGAGCAAGCTTTGGGCTCATACGATGCCTTCCCAACCGAAACTCACAGCACCTTGTTCTGCGCCGCCGACCAGGGCGCGGAAGCCGGCAAAGAGCTCACGTCCACACCCGGTGTCATAAGAGGTGGTATCGGGTATCTCGGCCTTGCGCGTCGCAAGATCGGGCGCTTTCACGATGAGTTCTCCTATCTCGGTATCAAGGCGGATGATATCGCCGTCCTTGATGCGCGCGATTGGTCCGTCCGCGACAGCCTCGGGCGATAGATGGATCGCCGCCGGCACCTTACCCGAAGCGCCGGACATGCGGCCGTCTGTCACCAATGCAACCTTGTAGCCAAGATCGAGCAACACACCCAAAGCCGGCGTCAGCTGATGCAACTCTGGCATGCCGTTGGCACGCGGCCCCTGACCCTTCACAACCACGACAACATCCTTATGCAGCTTGCCGTCCTTGAAAGCCTTCTGCACATCATGCTGGCTGGAGAATACCATCGCCGGCGCTTCAATCACCCGATGCGCCTGTTTGACAGCTGACACTTTAATGATTGACTGGCCAAGATTGCCACCCAACACACGAATGCCGCCATCGCGCGCGAAGGGATCGTTGGCGGGCCGCAACACGTCTTTGTCGAGCGATTGCGTTGGCGCATCGCGCCAACGCAAGTGATCGCCGTCTAGATAAGGCTCCTGCGTATAGGCATCGAGACTGTCACCGACTAGAGTCTTGACGTCGCGGTGGATAAGGCCGGCGTCTAGTAGCTCGCGCACCAGGAAACCAAAACCCCCCGCCGCTTGGAAGTGATTCACATCGGCCTGTCCGTTGGGATAGATCCGGCACAACAGCGGTGTGACGCTGGAGATTTCAGCGAAATCTTTCCATTCAAGTTTCACGCCGGCAGCTGCAGCCACCGCGATGAGATGAATGGTGTGATTGGTCGATCCGCCGGTAGCTACCAAACCGACAATGGCATTGACCAGCGCCTTTTCATCGACGATCTCGCCGATCGGCCGGTAATCGTTGCCGAGTGCGGTGGCGCTGGCCACGCGCTTGGCGGCGGCGGCGGTCAGAGCCGTGCGCAAGAGGGTGCCTGGATTGATGAAGGCAGAGCCCGGTATGTGCAAGCCCATCACCTCCATCAGCATTTGATTGCTGTTGGCGGTGCCGTAGAAGGTGCAGGTACCAGGTGCGTGATAGGAATCAGCCTCAGCCGCCAGCAATTCTGTGCGGCCGACCTTACCCTCGGCGTAGAGCTGGCGGATGCGTGACTTTTCCGTATTGGGCAGGCCGGACGGCATTGGGCCAGCCGGCACGAAAACGGTCGGCAGATGGCCAAAGCTCAACGCGCCGATCAAAAGGCCTGGCACGATCTTGTCGCAGACCCCCAGCATCAGAGCGGCATCGAACATGTCGTGCGAGAGCGAGACAGCGGTCGCCATGGCGATGACGTCGCGGCTGAACAGCGACAGTTCCATGCCGACCTGACCCTGGGTCACGCCATCACACATAGCTGGCACGCCGCCAGCGAATTGAGCTGTCGCGTGACCTTCGACTGCAGCCTTGATGATTTCGGGATAATCTTTCAGTGGCTGGTGGGCTGACAACATGTCGTTATACGCTGATACGATGCCGAGATTGGGCAGTGTTGTGCCGGCTAGCGCTCCCTTCTCGTATGTCGAACAGGCGGCAAAGCCATGGGCGATGTTGCCGCAGGACAGATGTCCGCGCTTGACGCTCTTCGAGCGAGCCTCGCCGATGCGGGAGAGATATTTCGCCCGGCTTGTCTCGCTGCGGGCGCGGATGCGGGCGGTGACGGTTTCAATCGTGGGATGCATGCTTAAGCCTCATGCGGCTATGAAGATGTCGATCGGGGTTCGCTGCTGTCGCAGCAATGCCGCGATCGGATAAGTGTCAGCGCTGATATCGGCTATCGCTCGGTCTAGTACAATCCGTTTTTTTGCACCCGTCACGGCCAGTAGCACATGGCTGCAATGAATGAGTGCTGCCAAGGTGAGGCCAATGCGGCGATGCCCTTTGGCGGGTTCGGCCAAGACCATGATCGGTGCCGCCATATCGGGGACCAAAGCTTCCGCAGCCTGCGCACGGCCGGGGAAAAGTGATGCAAAATGACCATCTTCGCCCATGCCAAGAAAAACGCTGGAAAACGGCCGCCGGATCGTCGCAATGGTATTGGCAACATCGTTCATGGCCTCCGCTGGCGTCGGTGTCGGCCGGTAAAGGCTGATGAAATGCGCTTTCGCGACAGCGCCTGTCATGAGGTGGCGTTTGATGAGGCCTTCATTGCTATCAGGATGTTCAGATCCAACCCAGCGCTCGTCACACGGGATGATTGTCACTTTCCCCCAGGCAATTCTGGTCGCTTTCAATTGTTCAAAAACTGCAACGGGGGTGGTTCCTCCAGGAATGATAAGACTGGCCTCACCATCTTTGGCGATAGCGGTCTCCAAATCGGCAATAATTTGCGCCGAGATCGCCGCCGCCAAAGCAGTGCGGTCCGCACATTCGACGATTCGCCAAGCCACTAGATATCGTCCTCATGCCAGGTGCGACCATCTCGTTCGATGAGTGCTATCGCAGCGTTCGGTCCCCATGAGCCAGCAGCATAGGGTCTGGGCGCTAAAGCGGCATCCGACCAGCCCTGCTGAATGCCATCGATCCAACGCCAAGCGGCCTCTAATTCATCGAGACGCATGAAAAGCGCCGGTCGACCTCGGATGACGTCGAGGAGAAGGCGTTCATAGGCATCCGGTGAACGCCCGCCAAAGGTCTCGGCAAAAGAAAGATCGAGAGCGGTCTGCCGAAGCTTCAGCTCGCCTGGCCCCCGATCCTTGTTGAGCATGATGAGACGGATGCCTTCATCGGGCTGCAGGCGCATAACCAACTTGTTGGGATGAATCGTGCCGGCGGAAGCGGGGTAGGGTGAGTGCGGTGGTGTCTTGAACTGCACCACGATCTCAGATGAGCGCGCGGGCAGGCGCTTGCCGGTTCGGATATAGAAGGGGACACCGGCCCAGCGCCAGTTCTCGATGCCGACCTTGATTGCAACAAAGGTTTCAGTGTTGCTGTGCGAGTCGGAATCGGTCTCCTCGAGATAACCAGGCACTGACATGCTATCCACATTGCCCGCTCTGTATTGCCCGCGCACGGTGGCGTTTGCTACCTCTGCGGTATGGATCGGCTGCAAAGCACGCAGCACTTTCAGTTTCTCGTCGCGGATCATGTCGGCATCGAGCGTGGATGGTGGTTCCATCGCGGTGAGGC
>CAYOYT010000170.1:0-5886 GCA_964408245.1 uncultured Dongia sp.
CTTCACATCATCACCATTCCCGGAAATCTTAAGATCCTTCCAGTTTAGCAGTACCGGATGAGTGCCGAGGCCAAGAAAGCCGCCGACATCCACGACAACGCCCTGCAACGAGCCGTCGCTGGCGATCACCACTTCACCAACTTCGCCAAGATTATCGCCCTCACCGTTATGAATATTGAGGCCGACCAGCTGGCTGGCATTAATCGAACCGTCTGGATTCTTGACTGGTGTACCAATCGTGCCGTCACCCCCGCTTGAGGTGGTCACGTCGGCATCATTACCGGCAGCATATACTTGACCTGTCTCGGTCAACACCTTGCGACGGTTGTTTTCATCAGTATAAGTATATTTGGTGGTAGCCTTTGCGTCCTCAGCGGACATCTTGGAAGTGATCACGTTATCGCCGATAACGGTTAGATCCTTCCACGGCACACTGATAAGCTTTTCACTTTGTAGCCATCCGCTTACGTCGAGCACTACGGCTTTAACCTTACCGCTCGCATCCACCATAACACTGTCGATATCGCCAATTTTATCGCCTTTGGCATCTAACACTTTTTCGCCGATGAGCGCACCGGCGTCCACCGTACCCATGGCGGGCGTTTCGGTACCCTCGGCATATACCATTGTCGGCAAGGCAAGGCTACCGAGCGTCACAGCTAGTGCTGTGCTCAGTTGTAGGACGGTTTTCATGAACGTCTCCCTAGATAATGTTAAAACCACTAGAGAAACCACAATCAGCGACACTGGTTGCGTGAAGCCCGTCTTTTGCGGCTTATTCGGAGAGAAGCGCCGATTTTCAGGCGCGGCCGACCATTGCGGGAGATTTTATCAGCGAATGTTCTAAGTGAAAGCGTTCGATATTGACTTCGCCCCGTGCACCAGCGGCGTATTCCATACTAGCGATATCTTCAAACAGGGTACGATTGCTTTCAAAAATTTCGAGCAGCTCAAATGCATTGGCATCAAATATGTCGCTGCAAGCAAGCAGAGCATCTTTGCTCACGCGGCAGACAATATGACGGTCACGATCAAGCCCAACAAAACGCAAGCGTTCCAGCTCGAAATTGTAAACGGGGACTTCTTTCACAAAGCACAGCATTGGATCCTCCGATTCTGTGGCGCATTCTTTATGCGGGCTCACTCATCATCGGTGCAAAACAACTTTGATGATGTGCGCACTGGGTCACAGCTTTTGTACGGAGAGGGATAATTTTGCGCGAAAGTAAGAATGGCAGAAACGTTTATATTTAGGGCGCCTGGACGTCGGCGTTCTTCTCATATCCTGATCAGGCAGGGCTAGGTCGAGGATAACAAGCCAGGGTAAATTCCCCGTCTATTTAGGTGCATGTCAGATTATAGTCTTATTAAGTACTGCTTTCATGTACAGCGGCGCATGGTCCATGCCTCTCGTCCATCGAGCCCGCCTATATGTCGCGACAATTGATCGGCATAGCGTATGAGAGTTGTCGCCAGCTGCTCTTGCTGATCGTTGCTGGAGCTATGCTGGAGCCCGGTAACGCTGAGAGCACCTACCGCGTTGCCGGTGCGATCAAAGACGCACGTGCCTATGGACACCACTTCGGCGTTTTCCTCATCGTCAACGGCATATCCACGTGTCACGATGCTGTCTAGCTCTGATTGAAGGGCGGCGAGGCTTGTGACGGTATGGGGCGTCAGGCGCGGCAAGCTGGTCTGATTCAGAAGAGCGACTGCCTGAGCGCGTGGTAGAGCCGCCAGCATCGATTTTCCGGCGGCGGAGGAATGTGGCAATTCGCGTCGACCCAATGCCGCATCAAAGCGCACGGCGCCAGGGGCGTCGACGCGACCGACGACTACAGTATAACCGTCATCGAGAATGGCGACGCGGCTGGTCAATCTTACTTCCCGCGTGAGCGCGCGCAGGATCGGCATGGCTATATCGGCAAGGGCGATATTAGAAATGGCTATGTCGCCAAGACGGGCGAGGGACATTCCCAGACCATAGCGTTTGGTCGGGCCTTCTCCGATAGCCGAGATAAATCCGCGTGCAAGATAGGTCTGTAAGATGGCATAGATTGCCGCCTTGGAGAGGCTGAGCTCATTGGCGAGGTCGGTAAGACGTCCGCCATCCCGACCGGCTTTGCCTAATAATTCTAGAAGATCGAGTGCACGGCCGAGGCTTTGCACACGATAGCGCTCGTTGGTGCTTGTTTTGTCTTGCTGATTGCCTTCGCGCATAGCTTCGCCCACTCTTGGTGACGCAAAACACAGTTTTGTGCTATCAAACAAAAGGCAAGATCGCAAGCTGTGCCGGGACATGCACCCAGCGCTCTTATCTCAAGCTGTCCTGTTCATGGTTGCTCGAGGGTCAACTAGTCTTCCAGCATATGGCCGACAGGCTGCAAGGTTTCGATCCGGTCGCAAATAATCTTGGCGATGGCGAGCAGTGGCACGGCGAGGATAGCGCCCGGAACGCCCCACATCCAGTACCAGAAGACAAGCGCCAGAATGATGCCGACGGGGTTCAAAGTGAAGCGTCGAGCGAGCAGCATGGGTGTGATGAGCTCTCCCTCGATTACATGGATGATGAGATAAAGGATGGCAGGTGTGACCGCTAGCCAGTCGTTATCGAAGCTGACGAAGCCTACAAGGAGGAAGATGCCGATGCCGAAGAGGGGGCCCAGGATCGGCACAAAATTGAGTGCCAAGGCCATGACGCCCCAGAGCAGCGGGTCGCTCATGCCGCAGAAGTACATAGCGATTGCGACCATGACGCCAACCACGACGTTCATCACGCTGATCGTCACAAGATAAGCCGAGATGTCGTTCTCAATCTGCTGCGAGATATCAATAAGTTGGCGCTTCTGGCGGAAAGTCGGCAGCAGCTCCACCAGTCGGCGCAGAAATTTATCGCCGGCCACGAGCAAGAAGAATAAGACGATCGCTGTGGTGAAGAAGCCGCCGGTGACTGCCTGCAGTCCCTCGATCGCAGCGCCGATGAGATCGAAATGTTGAACCGCCACGGTGGTATCGCCGCCATTGGTGGCGCTTTCCGCGTGGTGAATGAGGCGCTGAATGAGATCGATCGGCTCGCGCAGCAAGCTCAGCCGGTCAGCCATCATGGTGACAGCTTCCGGCAATTTTGCGACCCAAACGCCCGCCGATCCACTTAAAGGCAACCAGGCAATGACGGCGACGATCAGCAAAAAAGCAATGGTAAGGAGAGCGGCAACCGAGCGTGGTGCGCGCGCCTTGAGGCAGACTCGGAAGACGGGTTGCAGCAACAACCGCAGGAGGAACGCGATCAGCAAAGGAAGCACAATGGATCGTGCGACATAGAGTGCCGCCAGTCCCACAATTATGGCGAGAAATAACATCGCACCAACTATGGTCTTGCTGTGCCGCTCTTCAGGCGAGCCCTCCGTCGGGACCACCAGGGACACGTCCCGCTGCTTCGGTGCGCTATGCGATCCGTTCATTATTATGCCCCGCCTTTTGTGCGCGCATATAACAAAGACGGATATCGCTTGTTCCTAGAATTATCAGGAATTCCGGTGCAGCGGAACTCTATCCGATTTTGGTCGTTATAAAGCCAGCCCGACGCCAATCTCGCTGGCCGGCAGGTTTTATGTCCTATCTCAGCCTATGTGGAGGCAGAATGACCAAAATTAGAGTAGCCGGAAGTTTCGAGGATGCCACCCTGGATGTCCTGCGCATCCTAGGTGTCACCAATGCCGCCAAGGCCGCAAATTTGTCGCCCAAAACTATTCGCGATTATTCAGACCCAGATCGCGCAGGTCGGCCAACTTTAGCGAAATCCGTCCTATTGGATGCCGCTTGTTATGCCAAGGTAGGTCGCGCGCCCTTCTTAGAGGCTTATACGAAGCAATTGGCTGATGCGACGGCGCAAACCCCGCGTGAGGCTGGCGATGTTCTCTCGGAGGCTCTCGATCTGCCTGGTGCGGTCGGTCGCCTGCTAGATGTCATTCGTAAGTCGCGGCTGCCCGGATCGGCTGCGGGGGTTAAGCTCTCACCCACAGAAGCGTCGGCCATCGTAAGAGAAATTAAGGCACCTCGTCAGGAATTGGACGATCTGGAATTCGCCGTCATCTCCGCGGCAGCGAAGACTTCAACTGGTTGAAGCTCGTTTTATATCCCCGCCTGGCTTAGCGCCGGGCGGGTGGGCAAAATAGTGTTGAACTGAATTATCGTCTCCCTGCTTGGTGGGCCGGAGACTTTCATTTTACCTCCCAACTGCTTGGCAAAAGCTGCTATCAGCGTTGCCCCCATCGTTCCGGCAGGCCCGTCGGCCGCAGCAGCGTCCAGGCCCATTCCATTATCCGTAATGGAGAGGGTGGCGGCGCCATCCGATTCAATACTAAGGCGGATATCGATTAAACCGCTGCGTCCGTCGGCAAAGGCGTTTTTGAAACGATGAGTGACAATCTCTGTGGTTAGCAAAGCCAGGGGAACAGCCTGATCGCCACTCATGCGAAGCTGCGGCACTTCCAGTTGAAGAGCAACACGGCGGGAAGGTACGCCGGATCCATCTTGCAGCAGCCCGCACAAATTCTTCATGAAGGGCGCAAGATCGATCTCTTTCAGGTCTTCGCTCTCATAAAGATGGCGATGTACAAGCGCTAGCGCATTAATGCGGATCTGCAGGTCGGAAAAAGCCTCGCGGAATGCACCGCTGCGTGGCAAGCGCGCATAGAGATTGAGAAGGCTGGTGACGATCTGCAGATTGTTTTTAACGCGATGGTGAATTTCGCGCAGCATCAGCTGCTTTTGTGCCAGAGATTGGCGCAGGTCGATCTCGCGGTGCTCAAGGCGGTTCGCCATAGATTTCAAATTCTCGCCCAGTTGCCAAATCTCGGTGGGCGCCCCACGTAGCTCCGATATGGTATCCAGTCGGCCAAGAGCCATCGAGTCGGCAGCTGAGGCAAGCTTTTCGGTCCATTTCGTTACCAACAGACGCGCGCCAATGATCGCTGCCATCATACCGGCAACTGAAACAAGGCAAAGAATGCCGATCTGTAACAGAAGATCGTTCAGAAGTGGGCCAATCACGCCGGCGCGCGGTATGCCGAGTACAACAAACAAACTGTTATTACCAAGCGCGTTGACAGCATAGATGCGTTTTTGGCCATCGCCACCGATAGCCTCAAACTGGCGCAAGTCGCCGCCGATGATCTGCGCGATGTAATCATCATCTGGAAGGCGAGAGTTTTCCTTCTCGTTGCTGGTGGAGCTGACCAGCATTTTGCCATCGTGATCCAGCAAGGTTACCTCGGCCATATTTGGCAAGCCAGGCTCCTGGCCGACTGCCGAGAGCCAGTTGAGGCGAATGGCCAGAGAAATGACACCCTTGAAGGTGCCGTCGACATCGAAGACCGGCGCGGCATAAGAAATAATCGGCTCTTTGAGCGCTGGCGATATCAAATAACCGCTAATAGTGGGAGATTTTTTAGCAATGACCTGCTGATACCAGTCCCTTTTTGAAACGTTTATAAGGCGTTTCGTCTGGTCCCATTGACACGGCGCGTCGCCTTCCAGATTAAATAGAACCGCCGTGCCATAGGGGGGATAAGGCTCTACTGCGCGTGTAAAAGCTTCATCGCAGTGATTGCGGATTTTGGAATCCTTAGAACCACGCAACACCGACAGGACATCTTCATCGCGCGAGAGATTTTGGACGATTTGCTGCGATTGCCACAGTAGATTGCTCTCATAGTTCGAAGCCAGCTCGGCAAAGCGCAGTGCAGCGTCATGAGCTGCACTGACCTGCGCGTTGAAATTGGCAATGGCAGCCCAAATGCCAAATGCACTTGGAACGACCAGAACGATGGTGAACAACAGAATGAGACGATGCCGTAGCTGTCGCAAGACCGATGTGATCATGGC
>CAYOYT010000171.1:0-5831 GCA_964408245.1 uncultured Dongia sp.
GTGTTAATCTAGGCATATTAACTGCGGATTGTGGGCCGGTTCTGTTCGCCGATGCGCAGTCCGGCATCGTCGGCGCCGCGCATGCTGGCTGGAAAGGTGCCGTGGGCGGTGTGCTGCAGGAAACGGTGCGTGTCATGGAAACCCTTGGCGCGAAACGCCAAAGCATCGTCGCCGCCGTTGGCCCTTGTATCGGACAAGAATCGTACGAAGTCGGCACCGACTTTCCGAAGCCTTTCATCGATAAGGACCCGGCCACTGCGCGCTTTTTTGCCGCCAATATCTGTCGGAAGTTCCAGTTCGACCTTGCCGGCTATTGCAAAGCCGAGCTCGAGAAGTTGAGCCTCGGTGCCGTCATTGTCACTGGCCACGATACCTGCGCGCTCGAAGAGGATTTCTTCAGCTATCGCCGCAAAACGAAGCGCGGCGAACCGGATTACGGCCGTCAGGTGTCGGTGATCGGTCTGGTGTAAAGCGCATCAGATACGCGACAGCAATAGCCTCAGTCCTGCATAGCCGAATAGGCAGGCAAGTGAGCCTTCGATCCAACGCCGTAGCTTCATATAGATTCGAACCATGGGTGCAGTCGAAAAGAGCAGCGCATAGCCACCGAAGATCGTAATGCCGAGAACGGCACAACCGACCAGGATCGCCGGCAGGATGAAGCCCGGTGAATTCGGCTGCAGGCCCAACGACATGAGACGGCAAGCCAGGACATAATGGCCTTCGGATTGGTAAGGTGCATCAAAGACCCCGGCGATAAAGTGAGGCATGAGGGGCTTTGATCGCGGCTTTGCCCTTAGCCTGCAGGGCAGCACAGCCGGATTTCCAGGCGAGATAGAGCAAATAAAGTCCACCGCAGATCTTGATCGCGAGCAAAGCATCGGCATAGGTTGCAAGCAGGGCCGAGAGGCCGGTCGCCGCGAGTGCCGCCCAGGTCAGCGAGCCTGTAATGACACCAGCTGCCAAGGTTAGCGCTGCGCGTCGGCCGTACTGCATGGCAACCGCCATGATCGTCATATTGCTGGGCCCGGGGCTCGCTGTGCCGAAAATATAGACGGCATAGACCATCAGCAGGTGATGCAGGTAATCCATCGGCGGGGTCTCCGAATGCTCGGGATGCGGCATGCTACTGATGATTCCGAACTGGCCAAAGGCAAATCATGTCGGGAAACAATTCGGGCTGAGGCTTTAACGGGAAGCGAGGTTCTGAGAAGATAGACGACTACCGAGTATGATAGTACGTCTTGTGTTTCCCTCTAAAGAAAATTGGGGGGCGCCCGCAAGGGATGAACGCTAGAGAGCACCGACAACGCGCATGACTTCCAACTTCCTTTCCTATATCGGCTGGACGGTGGCGACCTTGCTGCCGATCATCAATCCGATCTCTGCCGCGGGCATGCTGATTGGCATTACGGGCAATCTCACGACGATCGAGCGCAACCGGCAAATCACCATGGCCTGCGTCTATATGACGGCCATTTTACTGCTGTTCCTGCTGGCTGGCGTCGTCATCATGGATCTGTTTGGGATTTCGATTCCAGGCTTGAGGATCGCCGGCGGTATGATTGTGGCCTTCCTCGGCTTCCGCATGCTGTTTCCGCAGGAGAACGCACTCGATATTGATTCAGATATTGAAGCGCGTCAGAAGACAGACATTTCCTTCACGCCCCTGGCAATGCCTGGGCTCTCTGGCCCTGGCTCCATTGCCCTGGTCATCACCATGTCGACCACGGTGCAGCAATCGGGCGAACTATCGACACCCATGACCTATGTCGTCATTTCCATGGGCATTATCATCACAGCGATCGTCATCTGGTTCTGCCTGCGTGCGGCGGGTCTCCTGAACCGCGTGCTCGGGGCTAACGGTATCGCCGCCGTCTCGCGCATTATGGGCTTTCTGATGGTGTGCATCGGCGTGCAATTCGCCATCAACGGCGTGCGCGATCTGTTGCACGATCCTGATTTCTGGCCGGCGAGCTTCCCACCCACGGTTCAGTCTCAGCCTTAGACATCCAAGCCATGACGCGCGCGTCATGCTGCCTCACGGCTTAAGCTTATTATGGCGCCTTAGGGGCGCGATCAAGAGTGGTGGCGATCACGCCGGCGACGATCACCAGCGCGCCGGCCCAGGTCGCAAGACCGTAATGCTCGCCGAGAAAGAAAGTGCCTATGATAAGCGCGGTGCCAGCAGCAACATAGCCGATCTGGCTGAGATAAACTGGACCGCCCACAACCTGCAGACGGAAGAAAAGCGCGAACATGATAGCAGCGATGACAACCTGTGCCGCAACAAGACCTGGCGCGTGGCCGAGCGCCGCGAACGGCACGTTGCCGTCGAAAACCAGCGCGGCAATGATCAGCAAGATCGCCGCCACCGCGTTGCTGCCCATGGCGAGGACGAGCGGGATGCCATCCTTCGGCCAGGCAATGGTGCGATAAATATTACCCGCGGCAAGGCTCAGCGGAATGATGAGCGCGCCAAGCGCCCAGATGAGATTGGCAGGGCTGCCCACCTGCCCTTTTGATAAAACCACAATGAGCGCGCCGGCACAGCCTAAGAGGATGCCGAAGATGCCCAAGCCGCCTGGGCGGCGCGTGCCCAGCAGCATTGAGAAGGAAAGCGTCATGATCGGGGATAGCGTGAAATAGATCGCCGCCATTCCAGCACCGAGATGCGGGATCGCCGCATAGATAGTGAGATTGGGGATGACATAGGAAAGCAGCGCCGTGCCGAGATAATAACGCAAGTGTTGCGCGTCGAAGCCGATGCGCTGGCGCTTGATCAGCAAGATAGTCAGCAGCACCAACGCGCCACCACCGGCAATGGCAAAGGACCAGCCCGCTGCGGATATCCCACTTTCGCGCGCTAGTTTGCCTAGAGGCGCATTCAAGCCAAGTAAGATACCGGTCGAGATTAACAGGCGCAGGGCCAAGAGGCGTTGGGTGGGGGGCATAGAGTTCTTTGGGGAGAGAGATGTATGGCTTCCCCTCTCACTAACCTTCCCCCACATTGGAGGGAGCTCATCCAGTGCGCTCCAGTATAGCGACACGCTAGCTAGGATTCCCTCCCTCCAATGTGGGGGAAGGTTAGTGAGAGGGGGCTTTTTTTAAGCAACCGTATCCACATGGCCCGCGTCGCTGGCAGGTTTTGGTTCACTTTTGGCGACACCAACTAAAGCTGGGCGCAGCAAGCGGTCGTGCATGACATAGCCTGCCTGCAGCACCTGGACGACCGTGCCGGCGGGATGCGGCGTACCAGGGACTTCAAACATCGCCTGATGGAGATTGCTGTCGAACTTCTCGCCTTCCGGCCAGATACGCTTAATGTGCTGCCGGGTGAAAGCCGCATCGAGCTGGCGCTCGGTTGCGGAGACACCGTCATGGAGCGATTTCAACGCCTCGTCGGCGGCAAGCGCGTCGGCTGGAATGGCCCCAAGCGCACGGTGCAGGTTGTCGGCAACGTCGAGCATTTCCTTGGCGAAAGTAGAAGCGGCATATTTCGCCGTTTCGTCGCGCTCGCGGGTGAGTCGGCGGCGCGTGTTCTCTGTCTCGGCGACGGCGCGCAGGAGCTGGTCCTTGATGGCAACATAATCGGCCTGCAGCGCGGCGAGATCGACGACGCCCTCTGGCGGCACCACGATATCATCCGTCCCAGTGACGGGATTTTCCAAAAAGTCTCTTTCTTCTGAACCCGTCATGAGGACGTCACACTCCTAAAATCGCAAATGAGTCACGTGGCTAGTCAGCCGAGGATTCGACCGATGACCTTGGCGGTATAATCCACCATCGGGATGATGCGCGCATAATTAATGCGACTGGGTCCGATAACTCCAATGGCGCCGATTAACCGACGCTGGCTGTCGCGATAGGGCGAGATCACCGCCGAACAGCCAGCCAGACCGAAGAGATCGTTCTCAGCGCCGATGTAAATCTGCACGCCGTCGGCCACTTCCGCCGCCTCGACTAATTTAAGTAATTGTTCTTTTGTTTCAAGGGCAGTGAAGAGGGAGCGCAGGCGCTCAAGATCGCCGATTCCAGTCACATCTTCAAGGAGATGCGCCTGCCCTCGGACAATGAGGGCGCCAGTACTGTCCTCCCGCGACCAGGAAGCGAGGCCCGCCTCGACGACTTTCTTCGAAAGCGTGTCGAGAATGGCCCGCTCACTCTCAAGTTCGACCAGAATCTGCTCACGGCCCATGCCAAGCGTGCGGCCGGCAAGCCGGGTGGTGAGATAATTGGTGGCCTCGATCAGTGCGGAGGACGGCAATCCGAGCGGCACATCGACGATGCGATTTTCCACCATACCGCCCTCGGTCACCATGACGACCAAGGCGCGGCCCGGTCCGAGATGGACAAACTCGATATGCTTCAACGGTCTATCCGTCTTAGGCGCCAGCACCATGCCGGCGCAGCGCGAGAGGCCGGAGAGCATCAGTGTCGCCTGGTCCAGCACTTCGGGAAAAGAACGGCCCGAAGCGGCGCATTGGCCGTCAATCGAGGCACGATCATCGTCGGTGAGGCCTCCCGTTTCCATGAGGCCGTCGACGAAAAGCCGCAGACCCAAATCTGTCGGCAAACGACCTGCGGAGGTGTGTGGAGCGAAAAGCAAACCCAGTTCCTCAAGATCTGCCATGACGTTGCGAATCGTCGCTGGTGAAAGCTGCCCGCCCAACAGCTGGCCGAGACGCCGCGACAGAGTACGCGATCCCACCGGCTCACCCGTTTCGACATAGGCCTCAACAATGGTGCGGAAAATGTCACGCGAGCGGGCGGATAGCTCGCTTAACACCGGTCGGTGCTGATTCGTGGTCAGGGCAGAATTTGGTTTATATTGCATAACGTTGCCCAGCGGTTCCGGCGTTATCTACGTGGCCTGCCAACGACGATCAACAGGTTAAGGTCATTATGCCCAGTTGAGGTTCCCGCAGCAAATCGGGCGAAAGAGTTAACATTTAACAACGGGACCTTGGTCATGCTCAAATTGCGGCGTATTGCCGCATTCATCCCATGGTTTTTCTGACTAACGTCATTTGTAGCTACTTCGGTACCTTTTTCAGGCACTTCCTACCAGATCAGCACCCTGCAGAAGCTTGAGCTAGATCAAGACCCCGTGTAGCTTCAGCCTGCTTCCGGCGTACTTCCAGCACACCGGATTCGGAAGCACGAAATCTTGTAGGGGATGCGCGGCGCGGGGGCGGTCGAAATCGGCAGCTCTTGCTCGCGAGATTGATCATGCCAGGGCAATCGGGGTCAAATCCTGTTTCAGGGATTAAAATCCTAATTCCCTAGCCACAATGGATTGGGACCGACATGTTTCTTACGCGCATGAATGACTGGGTGTCCGCGGCCGGCACCCGTCTGGCGATTGCTTCGACGTTATTAGGCATCACTCTGCTGGGAGTAGTCGATCCGGCCCTCGCCCAGGAAGCCGTCATCGGCGCAGCCAAGCCCGAGCAGATTGGCATGCAGGAGGCGGCGACCTCGATCGCCGCCGACGGGCACCACTTCCACAACATGATCCTGATGCCGATCATCACCGTCATCACGATCTTCGTGATGTTGCTGCTGCTCTACATCGTGTATCGCTTCCGCGCCTCGAAGAACCCGGTGCCGTCGAAGACGACGCACCACACCGGTCTCGAGATCGCCTGGACGGTCATCCCCATCCTGATCCTGATCGTCATCTCGATCCCCAGCTTCAAGCTGCTCTATAAACAGCTCGACCTGCCCAAGAGCGACCTCACCATCAAGGCCATCGGCCATCAATGGTATTGGTCGTATGAATACCCGGACAACGGCAACTTCACCTTTGATGCCAACATGATCCAGAC
>CAYOYT010000172.1:0-5786 GCA_964408245.1 uncultured Dongia sp.
ACACGATTCTTCGTTACATTCTTCCGTTACAGGGACCCAGATGCCATTCGATTTCCAGCCGACCGACGAACAACGCATGCTGGTCGAAACGACCCGTGCCTTCGTTGAGAACGAGCTTTATCCGGTTGAGCGCGAGGTCGACAAACTGGGTTATGTGCCGAAGGAAATCGGCACGACCATCAAGCAGAAGGCGAAGGCACTGGGGCTCTATTCCGCCAACATGCCGGAATCAGTCGGCGGTGCGGGTCTCGATGTGATGTCGCAGATGCTGTTCGAGCGTGAGCTCGGCAAGGCCAATTGGGCCGTACAGAAATTTGTCGGCCGGCCTTCCTACATTTTGATGGCTTGCAGGGACGAGCAGATCGAGAAATATCTGCTACCCACTGTGCGTGGCGAGAAGTCCGAAATCTTCGCCCTGACCGAACCAGGCGCCGGCTCAGATGCCATGTCGATCACCACCCGCGCCGAGGTCGACGGTGACGATTACGTCATCAGGGGCGGCAAGCATTTCGTCACCGGCGTGTGGGAGCCCGATTTCGCTATCGTCTTCACGGTGACTGGTGTCGACGAAACGAAACGCGGCCCGCGGAAGCGCATCACCGCCTTCCTGGTCGATCGAGACACGCCAGGCTTCACCATTCGCCGTGGCCCACGCTGCGTTTCCTACCGCGCCTATGACAATTGGGAACTCTTTTTTGACAATGTGCGTCTCCACAAGCGGCAGATTCTGGGCGAGGAAGGAAAAGGCTTTGCAGTCGCCAGCGAATGGTTGCTGGGCGGCCGTGTCTTCATTGCAGCAAATTGCTGCGGCAAGGCGGAGCGCGCGATGGAAATGGCCCTCGATTGGGCAGCGACGCGCAAGCAATTCGGCCAGACCATCGGCAAATTCCAGGGTGTTTCCTTCAAGCTTGCCGATATGAGGACCGAGATCGCAGCGGCTGATGCGCTCACGGCCTATGTTTGCTGGAAGCTGCAGAACGGCACCATGACTGATGGTGATGCCGGCATGGCGAAGCTGTTCGCCACCGAGATGCTCGGTCGCGTCACCGATCAAGCCATTCAGGTTTTTGGCGGGATGGGGCTCATGGAAGAGCTGCCGCTAGAAATGATGTGGCGAGACGCGCGCGTTGAGCGCATCTGGGAAGGTACGTCTGAAATCCAGCGCCACATTATCTCGCGCGAGATGTTGCGGACGAAAGAGCCGTAAGCAGTGTCAGCGTCAGGCTTAGGGTAAAAGTGTCGCGCGTAGTGCTTGGAGAGCTGCGTGAACGCTATCATCGGCGACGCGCGGGATAAGCTTGCCCAGATACCTCTCTAGGTCACTGGCAGCGACAGCATTGCTGCGCGAAGCCGCTCGGATTCCCAGCCGCCAATAAATATATTCCACCAACGGAAGTCGTTCCGTCGGTAGGAACGGTTCGAGTGGCGATAGTAGCTCCGCAATCTCGCTTGCGTCGACATCCCCGGCATAATGTCGATTAGATTCGTCGGCGTAACAGACCGGGGAACTTGAGCTGTTTCCAGGCTGCAGGGCTGCTGAGCGCTCGGTGACGATGCGGCCCATCGGAATGTCATGCAGCTGTGGCTTAATGCTCGACAAGTGAAACATGGCAAAACCAACGCCGATTACTTCTGCTGGCTTTCTGCGCGCAGCCAGTGTTCGGTCGAAGAATCCTCCGCCATAGCCCAAGCGATAGAGGGCTGCATCGAACCCAACCAATGGCGCAATAATGGTTTGTGGCATGATCTCGAGATCGGTCGCCGGAATGGGAATGTCCCAAATGCCACGTACCATGGCGCAGCTAGGCGACCAGGGTCGGAAGACAAGCGGCTCGCCATGCTTTTTGCCGACAGGTAGGGCGATCTCGATCCCCTCGGCAGCAAGCGTGCGCATCAGCGGACGCAGATCCGGTTCACCGCGGAACGGCCAATAGAAACTGATCGGGCCCTCCGCCTCTTCGAGGACCATATGCAACCGTTCCATGAGGGCGGCGGACATACCCTGGCGTAGGGTCGGCGGCAGGGCCGCACGGGCGGCAAGAATCTTGCTGCGCGCTTCCTTGCGCCAAGGCTTGACTTCCTCCCAGGGCTGGCGGATAGGTGCGGTCATTTCCAGATCGGCTTACCGGTACCGGGCAGGCCAAGTTCCGCCCAGCGTTCCGTGACGCGATCGATAACGTCACGATCCATGGCGATTTTCTCGCCCCATTCGCGATGCGTTTCCGGCGGCAGCTTGTTGGTGGCATCGAGGCCGATCTTGCCACCAAGACCGCTTTCCGGCGACGCGAAGTCGAGATAATCAATTGGCGTTCGTTCGACCAGCGTCAGATCGCGCACCGGATCCATGCGCGTTGAGATTGCCCACATGACATCCTTCCAGTCGCGCACATTAATATCATCATCCACGACGATCACGAATTTCGTGTACATGAACTGCCGCAAGAACGACCAGATTCCGAACATCACGCGCTTAGCGTGCCCAGGGTATGCCTTTTTCATCGAAACCACGGCGATACGGTAAGAACAGCCTTCCGGTGGTAGCCAGAAATCTACGATCTCAGGGAATTGCTGTGTCAGGAGCGGGATGAACACCTCGTTTAATGCCTCGCCCAAGATCGAAGGCTCGTCGGGCGGTCGGCCGGTGAAGGTCGAGAGATAGATGGGGTCCTTGCGCATCGTAACGGCACTGATCGTGAAGACCGGGAATGGCTCGACTGAATTGTAATAGCCGGTGTGATCGCCATATGGTCCCTCTGGACGATAATCTTCCAGCGAGACATGACCTTCGAGAACGATCTCGGCATGGGCCGGTACCTGCAAGGGCACGGTCTTGCAATCCACAAGATCAACCTTCTTCCCCCGCAACATACCAGCGAAATGATACTCGGACATGGTATCCGGCATGGGCGTCACGGCAGCGAGGATCGTCCCGGGATCGGCGCCAATCACGACAGCTGCTGGAAAAGGCTCACGTTTGGCGGCATTCCAGCGTGCGTGATGCTGCGCGCCGCCGCGATGCTTGAGCCAACGCATGAGCGTTTGATTCCGAGAGACAACCTGCATGCGATAAATGCCGAGATTGAAATCGTCCGACTTGCCCTTGCCTGGTCCTTTCGTGACGACGAGCGGCCAGGTAACGAGCGGTGCTGGTTCGCCCGGCCAACAACCCTGGATTGGCAATTCACCAAGATCGACCTGGTCGCCGGTGAGAACGACATCTTGTACCGGGCCGTAACCCACCTGCTTTGGCTTCATGGCAAGCGCCGTCTTCAGCAATGGCAGCATGTCCCAGGCTTCCTTTAAGCCACCAGGTGGCTCGGGCTGCTTCATGAAGGCCAGCGTCTCTCCCAGCGCGCGCAATTCGGACGGTTCACGGTCCATACCCCAGGCAACTCGCTCGACCGTGCCAAAGAGATTGACCAGGACCGGCATGCCATAGTGCTTGCCGGTCGATTTGGAGATTGGATTCTCGAACAGTACGGCAGGCCCGCTTTCGGCCAGCAAGCGGGTTTGGATTTCCGTCATCTCCAAATGTGGATCGGCGGGCGCGGAAACACGTTTGAGACGGCCGCTTTGTTCCAGTTTCAGAATGAAGTCGCGCAAGGATTCATAGGGCATGATCTGAGCAATCTAGCGGGTTTCCTGGGCTTGGGCTAGGCTGCGAGATCGTCACATTGGGTCGGAGCGAGGGTGGACATGTACCGGCGGTTTTGTGGATTCTTGCAGGGCTGATAGCGCCGGCGCTTGCTGAGCCTCGTCCCGCCCTTGTCATCGGCAATTCAAACTATGGTGAGGTGAAGCCAGCAACGGGAACGATTT
Organism: uncultured Dongia sp.; assembly: GCA_964408245.1. Taxonomy (GTDB): domain Bacteria; phylum Pseudomonadota; class Alphaproteobacteria; order Dongiales; family Dongiaceae; genus Dongia. The sequence continues at coordinate 3,820 of CAYOYT010000172.1, forward strand.
CATTGACGACAATAACTGGGAGCGTCCGGGCTTTGACCAAAGCGACGACGACCCGGTTATCTGTATTACCGCTGCCGATGCAGAAGCCGATGTAAAATGGCTCAGCAAGACGACATGGCAATCCTATCGACTGCCAAGCGAAGCGGAATGGAAATACACCGCGAGGGCTGGAACTCTTGGCGCTTATTATTGGAGCAACCGGCTTAAAGATTATTGCAAATATGGGAATATCGCCGATGAGGCAGCGAAAACAAAAAGCAATTATGTTAAATGGTCCATCGTCGATTGCGATGACGGCTTTATTTATGCCGTGCCAGTCGCCTCATTCGAACCAAATCCTTTCGGTCTCTATGATATGCTTGGCAATGTGAAAGAGTGGGTTGCCGATTGCTGGAACAAGACCCACCGCGGTCTGAAAGGTGATGCCAAGGCCAGGCGATCGGGGGATTGCAGTATGGGTCGTGCGTAGCAGCGCGTGGAATGGGCAACCGGCGATCGGCAGGCCGGCCTATCGTGAAGGCAACAGAGCTGCAACAGCGTATTTCAATTATGGCTTCCGCGTGGCGCGCGATCTTTAGTTCGCGACCAGAAGGCAGTCGCCGCCCGCGGCCTTAATATCGTTGCAGGCGGCTTTGGCGGTAGCGCGATCGGCAAATGGACCTATCTGCAAGCGATAGAAAATGCCTTTGCTTCCAAGATCCGCACGCTCGACCTGAAGCTGCCGATCAGCAAGAGCGTCGCCCAGGCGATTTTGCAGCCTTTGCCATTCGCCATCAACATCGTCCTCATTGGAGACGGCGGCGAGCTGCAGGCGAATGCCGGTCGGTGTATCGGAATTGGGCAAGGCAGCGACTTGTGTTTCTGCTGGTGTTTGCGCTTCGGCTGGTGCTTGTGTCTCGGGAAGTGCTGGCTCTGCTGCTACCGGCTCAGTGCTCGCCGTCGCCTCAGCCGGGGCCTGGTAGCCAGTTGCTGTCTGATTCGATTCAGCTACCGCCGCAGCGCGCTGCTCTGCTGTCATGCGCTGGCCGACGACGGATTGATTTGTCTCCGCCATGACGCGCGAAACACCGGGCGCGGATCCACGCGCGGCCAACGAAAGCCATTTATAGGCCTCGACGTCGCTTTGCGATACGCCTTGGCCCTTGGCATAAAGCGCGCCCAGCCGCAATTGGGCCTCCGGCTCGCCGGCAGCGGCGGCTTCTTGCAACAGGGCCATGCCTTCGCTGCCTGACCCGCCGTGGCCGGCAAGATAAAGTTGAGCTAGTTTCCATTTGGCATAGCCGTTGCCGTTCGCAGCCATCGGCTGCAATTCGGCAATGGCGGTATCATATTTCTTGGCGGCGATGGCGGCTTCCGCGCCGGTAAGGTCAGCCGAGGCAGGAAAGGTTAGCGCCAAACCCACACACAAAGGAGCGAAAGCCCACAAAGTTTGCAATGAAGCCATGGGATTTCTCCTGACATATCAGCTTAAAGTCGAGGGGACCATAAACTGGCAATGCGAGTCGGGTCGATGCCGCAATTTGGTTCAGACGGCAAAACCGCCTTTTTTGCCACCGCGCCGTTGATCTTCCTCGAAAAGGGCGGCGAGCTGCTCGAGCACTGTGCCACCCAATTGCTCAGCGTCGACGAGCGTCACGGCGCGCCGATAGTACCGTGTAACGTCGTGTCCGATGCCTATCGCCACCAGTTCGACATTGGAGCGGGTTTCGATCCAGTCGATGGCGTCACGCAGGTGGTGCTCGAGGTAGTTGCCGGGATTGACGGACAAAGTTGAATCGTCGACCGGAGCGCCGTCCGATATGACCATCAGTATTTTGCGCTGTTCTGGCCGCACGGCGATGCGGTTATGAGCCCAGAGCAACGCCTCACCGTCGATATTCTCTTTGAGAATACCCTCGCGCAGCATAAGACCGAGATTCTTGCGTGCCCGCCGCCATGGTGCATCCGCTGACTTGTATATGATATGG
>CAYOYT010000173.1:0-5763 GCA_964408245.1 uncultured Dongia sp.
CCATCGGCCTTTATCACGACCGGCACCGGCAAAGAGCGCGCAAAAGCTTTCGCAGCTTCCGGTTCCTTGAAGCGTTGATAGCGCGCGGTCGGCACGTTGTACTTGGCGGCGATGTCCTTCATGAAGCCCTTGGAACCTTCAAGCTCCGCCGCCGCTCGGCTGGGACCGAAGGTGCTGACACCAGCCGCTTCCAGCGCATCGGCAAGACCGGCAACCAGGGGCGCTTCGGGTCCGACAACGACAAAATCGATGTCTTTTTCTCTGGCAAGCGTTACCAGACCAGGAATATCCTCGGCACCAACGGCGACGCATTCCGCTACGGCGGCGATACCGGCATTGCCCGGGGCGCAATAGAGCTTGTCGCAAAGCGACGAGACCGCGATTTTCCAGCACAAGGCGTGCTCGCGCCCACCCGACCCGACCACCAGAATCCGCATGCGTTTTTGCCTTAAAATCACTTACCCAGGGACGCCTGCGATACCATAGAATGATACGCTATGACAGATCTTGATTCGCTTCCATCCGACCCACCAGCACCTGGTCACAATGGCGGGGAACTGACGGTTTCTGAGCTTTCTCAAGCCATCAAACGCACGCTTGAGGGCAGGTTTGATCGCGTCCGTGTCAAAGGCGAGATATCCGGCTTTAAGCGCGCCGCCTCCGGCCATCTCTATCTCATGCTCAAAGACGAGAACGCGGCGTTGAAATCGGTCTGCTGGAAGGGGAATGCCGCGCGCCTTGGGATAATCCCTGAAGACGGCATGGAAGTCATCGCGACTGGCCGGATCACCACCTATGGCGACCGGTCGGAATACCAACTTGTGATCGAGCGATTGGAGCTTGCCGGCATCGGCGCCCTTCTCAAGATGATCGAGGAGCGCAAGAAGAAACTTGCGGCCGAGGGTCTGTTCGATCCAGAACGCAAGCGTCGCCTGCCAAGCCTGCCGGACGTTATCGGCATCGTGACCTCGCCGACTGGTGCCGTCATCCGCGATATCCTGCATCGCCTGGCCGATCGCTTTCCGCGTCACGTTTTGCTCTGGCCGGTCCTGGTGCAAGGCGAAGGGTCTGCTGCTCAAATCGCCGCCGCCATTCGCGGTTTCAATGCATTAGAGCCGAACGGCGCGGTGCCACGGCCAGACCTCATCATCGTCGCCCGCGGTGGCGGCAGCATTGAAGACCTGATGGCCTTCAACGAGGAGGTCGTCGTGCGGGCGGTGGCAGAAAGCGCCATCCCGCTCATCTCCGCCGTTGGGCATGAGACGGATACAACTCTTATCGATTTCGCCTCAGATCGCCGGGCGCCCACGCCGACCGCAGCCGCTGAAATGGCCGTGCCGGTGCGAGCTGAGCTCATGACACAGCTTGGGGAGATGGCTCATCGGTTGACGACCTGCATAAGCCGGCGTCTTGGTGAAGCACACCTATCGGTCGAAGCTCTGTCCCGCGGTATTCCGGAGCCGATGCGCCTTATCCAGGAGAAGACGCAATCACTCGACGGCTGGCTGGAACGCTGGATGAATACCCGGCTCGCTTATTTTCGTCACCGCGGCGACCGTTTAGAGCAATTGCGCGCGGAACTCAAAACGCCGCACCAGCAATTGGCAGCAGCAGGCAATGCGGTCGAGTTATGCGGCAATCGGCTTATCCATGCCTTTCATCTTAATCTCGAGCGACAGCATCGCGGTTTCGAGCGCGTCAGCGGCGGTCTGGCCCCACGCCTGCTCACCGATCTCGCCCAACGTAAGCAGACAGTACTCGATCATCTCGGCCAGCTTCTCGATAGTTATTCCTATGAAAAAGTGCTGGAACGTGGCTTTGCCTTGGTCCGCGATTCAGATGGCAAGCCGGTCTTAAGTGCCGCGTCGGTTGATGATGGCGATACACTGACATTGCAATTCCGCGACGGCACACTCGAAGCCATCGCCGGCAGCAAGCCCGGAGAAAAACCCAAGCGGACGAAGACACCTCCTACTGGACCGCAAGGATCACTCTTATGAACGTTCGTGTCATTCTTTGCCTGGCGCTCGTCCTTTTCACCACTCCCGTACTTGCGGTCGATCTCACAGGCCATCTCCAACCCGGTGGTTTTGCCTTAGGACAAGTGGAGCCTGGGGCAATTGTACTGCTCGGCGACAACCCAGTGATGGTAGGTGACGATGGTCTCTTCGTAATCGGTTTCGGCCACGATCAAGGAATAGAGGTGCAGCTGACCGTCATCCATGCCGATGGCCGCCCTGAACAGCAACTGATCTCGCTTGCGCCCCGCGTCTATGAGATTCAACGCATCGGCAAGCTAGACCAGAACATGGTGACGCCGGATCCCGCGACCGAGGCCCGCATTAAATCTGACCAGGGTAAAGTGAAGGTAGCGCGCGCACATCCGTCCGATCGCCGCGAGTTTTTGAGCCAGTTTATCTGGCCGGCCAAAGGACCCATCAGCGGCGTTTACGGCAGTCAGCGCATCTTGAACGGCACGCCGAAAGCACCGCATTTTGGTACCGACATCGCCGCGCCTGAAGGCAGCCCGATCGTGGCGCCAGCGGGCGGCGCAATACGTTTTGCAGAAACCGATCTTTATCTTACGGGCGGAACGATCATCATCGATCATGGCTTCGGTATCTATTCGAGCTATCTGCACATGAGCCGGATCGATGTAAAACCAGGTCAAGAAGTTCGGCAGGGTGAGCTCATCGGTGCGGTCGGCAAAACCGGCCGAGCGACCGGACCGCATCTGCATTGGGGTCTCAATTGGAACGAAACCCGGCTGGATCCTGCGCTTCTAGTGCCCGCCATGCCTTGATTGGCACGTTGTCTGCTTGACGACTTCAGTTCGGGCCGCATACTGGTGAGACGCCCTAACCTTAGGTGCTAAGTCATGAACGAGATCGATGAACTGGTGGACTGGATTAGCAATCCGCCGACCAATCGCGGCATGATCTCCTATGTCTTGGTCCTCAACCTGGAAGAATTTACCAGGACCAAAGAAGGCATCGAGTTCCTGAAAGCTTTCGCCGACCGGCTGGAGGAATATTTTAGCGGCCACGGCTGCCGGCTCTACCGCCTCAGCCTCGCCAGCCTGGTAATGACCGTGACCGAACAAGAAGTTCTGGTCTCAGGCATCCTGTCCGACACGAAGCTCCAGCTTCTGCGCATGGTTGGGCGGCAATTGCCGGATTATTTCGGCGCAGTCGATGTTAATCGCATCACGCAGCTCCTCGATCTGCGCCGTGATCGGCCTCGGGCACTCGGTCTGGTGAAGCACCTGGCAGCACAGGCTGCCAATGTCGACCAGGTCTCGCATATGATGGATATGCTGCTGTTGGAACATATCGCCAAAATCGAGAATGCCTATCGCCAGCTAGGCGAGGCGCGCTTTGCTGATCTTTTTCTGAGAAGCCAGCAGATCGCAATCTATGAGGAAGGTAGATCGCTGCACCCGGTGATGAGCGAGTTCTTTGTCAGTATGACGGCCTTGCGCCAGCACCTTCTGGTCGGCGTCGACATGCGGCATAATAAGAACATCTTCAACCAAATGACTGTCTCGTTAGATCGGATCATTCTGAAAGCTATCGACGGCATTAAGAAACCCGAGCAGCGCGCCTCGCTCAACATCAATATCGAGAGCGTTTTTTCCAGCGAATTCGAAGCCTTTGAGAAGCGCTCGCTCAATTCGCTGCGACGTTTCAGTTTCGAGTTCCGCATGAGCGATATCATGCAGAACTTCAGTGAGTTTCACGCAGCACGCGATCTCATCCAAGGCCATGGTGGCACAGTTGCCATCGATGGCATTATGCCGTCATTGATCAATGTGATCGACCTGGCGCAACTTAATCCCAATATGATCAAGGTGTTCTGGCAGCCCGGGCTCGGCCCTGAACTTCTACACCGCCGCGCCTACTTCGATCGGCTGCAGCAATCGGGCGTCGTGCTGGCCTTGGCTCGCGTCGACGACGAGGACGGCTATATCACCGGCCGCGACCTCGGCTTCGGCATGTTCCAGGGCTATCACATCGACAAGCTGCTCAGCACCCCAACGCCGGTTCCGCTTTCGGAATATCGCGGTGTCGGGTGATAGAGAATATCGCTGGCTAAAGGTGGACGCCCAGATAATCCACTGCCGGTCTCATTTGCGCATAATTGTCGTCAGCAGCTCATCAAGCCGCACACCATCGCTGTAACCCGCAAGACTCTCAGGGAATGCAATGCCCGCTTTCAAAAGTGGATCGGCGACTGGCTGGCCGACAATCTGATGTATCGGTATAATTCCCGCCCAACAATCGAGCGCGTAATCGGCCTCGTCATCTTTAGGATGGCCGTTGCGATGCTTGGCGGAAGCTTCTTCGATTTCCATGGCGATGACCGTGGTGCCCTTCAGTTCCTGCTTCTCATTCGGCCGCAACGTCGCGCGGCGATTGGGATAGAGCCGGTCAATAAAAAGATCGAGCTGCGCTTCCTCCTCGCGCGGGTCGTCAATCAACTTCGCGATGCCAAAGGCCATGACCGAGCGGTAATTGATTGAATGGTGAAAACCAGAACGGGCCATTACCAACCCGTCGAGATGCGTCACCGTCACGCAAGCAGGCACACCCGCTTCCTGGAAGCGCAGCATGCGTGACGCCGCGGAACCGTGCCAGTAAAGCGTACGCCCCTGGCGCCAATAGGCGGTCGGGGTCACGAAGGGTTGACCGTCCATAACATAACCGACATGGGCGATGAAGGCGGCATCAAGAATGGCGAAGATTGTCGCTTCGTCATACGTGCCACGCTCATGTATCCGTTTGACACGGCTACGGCTGGTGGGATTGAAGCTGGGTGTCTCGGTCGAATCAGGCATGGCTCGTTGCTCGGTTTTCAATAAGGGTTGGTAGCGTATTATGTGTTAAAAAGCGGCTCTATCTAAAGATCCAAAATGGCGTAATATCTAGTACCACTTTGGGAGAAGGCCTATGCCCCGTTCGCCTGGGCTCGGATCGCTGCTCGACATCCTGCTGGACGATGCGCAAGAGGAGCCGCTTTTCCGCCAGCTTTACCATGAATTGCGGCAGGCGATCTTGACCGGCCGACTGCGCCCCGGCGACCGTCTGCCGGCGAGCAGATCGCTGGCCAATGAACTCGCCATTTCTCGCAATACCGTGCTCGGCGCTTTCGAGCAGTTGCTCAGCGAGGGCTATCTGATCATGCGCGGCGGCTCTGGCACTTACGTGGCCAGCAACCTTCCCGATCTGACACCAGAGCGCGCCGCCCTGAGAGGAACGACTGCCGCGCCACCGGAGCTCGCCAAGCGTAGCTCGATCGTGCTTGTACCGCGCACGCGCGGGCCTTTATCGACGGGCGCGCTTTCGCCCTGCTTCATGCCCGGCGTTATTGACAGCTCGCTTTTTCCTTATCCGCTTTGGTCGCGCATGCTCGCCAAAAGCTGGCGCCAACCACCGCGTCAGATCGTCGAAGGTGGCGATCCTGGCGGATACCCGCCTTTGCGCAAAGCTATTGTTGATTACCTGCGTCAAGCACGTGGCATCGATTGCGCGGCCGACGATGTACTGATCGTAAGTGGCATTCGCCAAGCGGTCGACCTCACCTGCCGCCTGCTGCTCGATCCTGGCGACAGGGTTTGGGTTGAGCGGCCTGGCTTTCCCGGCATCGGTGCCGCTATCGCTGCCTCCGGCGGTCGCCTCGCGCATATCGCTGTGGATGCGGAAGGGCTCGATGTCGCCGACGGCCTACGCCGCGCACCCACGGCGCGGCTCGCCTGTGTTGCAC
>CAYOYT010000174.1:0-5745 GCA_964408245.1 uncultured Dongia sp.
GAATAATACGCAGCAACGAAACCGCAATAGGCGCCTAGCAGCATCATGCCTTCGATGCCGATATTAAGAACACCTGCTTTCTCCGAGATCTGCTCGCCAAGGCCGGCAAGCAGTAACGGCAGACCAGCCGTGACGGCGCCGAAGAGCAGTGAAATAAGAAAGGGATCTGTCAACAATATACTCATTGGCTCACTTCTCCAGCCGCTGCCGACGGCCATGGTCGAGATATTCGACCAAGGCGAGAAATGCAAGCACGAGGCCCATCAGCAACAGATCGAAATCCTGCGGCACGCCGATACGGCGCGCAGCACTTTCACCGCCAATCATGAGCGCCGAAAAGAACAGCGTGAAGCCGATGACGGCAAGGCCGTTCAGGCGCGCCAGAAAGACCATCGGGATGACCACCATGCCATAGGCAGGGTTCCAATCGGCGCGCACATTGCCCCAGACGCCAAGGATCTCAACTGACCCGCCGAGACCGATGAGGCCAGCGCTCAAGGTGAAGGTCAATATCGTCAGCAGGCCCACCTTCAACCCAGCATGGCGCGCAGCGGCGGGGCTGGCGCCAACGACCTGAAGCCGGAGGCCGAAAGCGGAGCGCGTCATCAAAAGATGGATCAACACAACGACCACCAAGGCGATGATCAGCCCGACATGGATATTACTGCCGAAAAGGCGTGGCAGGCGGTCCGCGATGTCGAGTGTCCGCGTCTGCGGCACCGTCGTCGCCGGGTCCCAGAAGAACAGCTTCACCAAGACGTTCGCGAAAGAAATACCCAGAAAGCTCATCATAAGTGAGGTGATGATTTCGTTGATACCGTAGCGCGCCTTCAAGAAGGCCGGTAGCAACGACCACAAAGCCGCTGCGATAGCGGCGACGGTCATGGAGATAACGAGAACCAGACCACGCGGCAGAAACTCGGCCAATATCGGTGCCAGCGCTGCCGTCGCGACGGCGGCGAGCAAATATTGCCCGTCACCACCCAAGTTCCAGATGCCGGCTCGGAAAGCGACGATGAGCCCCGCGGCGATGAGGAGCAATGGCGCCATGCGAGTCAGTGTCTCTTGCAGGCCGCCCCAGCTGAAGATGCCGCGCTCCGCGACATAGGCGTAATAAGCGAAAGGATTCTTGCCGAGAAGAATAAGGACCACTCCACCCACAACCAGTGCCAACAAGATCGGCAACAGAACGCGCGTAGCACTCATCATGCTCCGGCTCCGGTCATCAATCTGCCAACGAGGATACCAGCTTCAGGGCCATTATCGACGATGCCGACGATTTTGCCGTGAAAGAGCACCGCGATACGATCGCTCAAATTCAGTAATTCGTCGAGATCGGTCGACAAAAGCACAACGCCTCGCCCTGCCTCGGCGCTTTCGCGGATACGGTCTCGCGCAAGACGCGTGTTGTGTTGATCAAGCCCATGGGTAGGCTTGGCAAAGATAACAATCTTCGTGCTTCTATCGTCTCCGAGCTCGCGTGCCAGCAGCACTTTTTGGATATTTCCACCGGACAGTTTGCCAAGCAGCGTTTCCGGGGACCGCGTCCGAATATCGTGCTTTGCGATAAACGCACGCGCTTGTGCGTTGATACTTACCCGATCAGCGATACCATGCCGCCAGAAAGGGGCGGCGCCGATATCCTTCAACAGCAGGTTGAGCGCCACTGAGAATGAGCCGATCGTGCCTTCGCCTAACCTGTCATCGGTCACATAGCGGATACCGGCACGACGCCGCAGCAGAACATCACCTTGTGTGACATCCGCACCGTCCACAAGAATATGCCCATGGCTCACATTGCGCTGACCGGATAGCATTTCAGCCAGGTGTTTCTGTCCATTGCCGTCGATACCGGCAATGCCGAGTATCTCGCCCGGCCAAAGATTGAAACTCACATCCTGCAACGCGCTGGCACCGCGCTCATAGACTGTTGATACATGTGCAACCTGGAGGCAAGGCGTTCCGCTGCGGGCCACAAGATGATCGTAACCTGGGTTGCGCCGGGCCCAGATGGCTTGCTCACCAATATTGGAAGTATTGAACATCATGGCAATGACCCGGTCCGTCATTTGCACTTCAGTCATGGACTGGCGTTCAGGGGGAGAAATGCTGCCAACCACGCGACCTTGGCGCAGGACTGAAATGCGGTCACCGAGATTATAGGCTTCGGCCAGTTTATGAGTCACAAGAACGATGGCGACGCCATTATTGCGCAAGCGGCACAGCACAGCGCCGAGATCCTTGACGCCTTGTGGCGTGAGCATCGACGTCGGCTCATCCAGAATGAGGAGCCGCGCCTCACGCCACAACGCGCGCATGATTTCGACTTGCTGCTGCTGCCCGAGTGAAAGCCCGCCTAGTGGCGCATAGGGATCGAGCGAGATACCGAGCAATGAGGAAAGCTCCGTAAACCGCGCAAGGGCCGCCAAACGCGCCAGCTTCCTGTGCCACGCACCGCCCAGCATCAGATTTTCGATCACAGAGAGACTTGGTACCAACAGCACATGTTGAAACACGGTACCAATGCCAAGATCGAGCGCCTGCCGCGGTGACTTGATGTGCACGCTTTTGCCCGCGACATAAATATCGCCTTCATCCGGCCGTGACATGCCCGCGATCATGCTGATCAGGGTTGATTTTCCTGCACCGTTCTCACCAAGCAATACATGAATTTCACTGGCATTAAAGTCGAGCGAGATGGCGTCATTGGCGACGACGCCAGGGAAGCGCTTGGTGAGGGCACGCACGGATAGAACGGGCACAGACACAGCATCTGTTGCTGAGGTATTGTGTGACGGTCCAATCTTGCTTGTCATCGCGATAAATCTACGCGGTGTGTGCCGCAGCTCTGAACTGCGGTCGTTACTGCGCGCTCGGTTCCGAAATCGAGCTCATCAACGCGCGCACCTTAGCTGCTTCCCACACTGGCTCGATCTTGATTTTGCCATCGACGATTTCCTGACGAATCTTGGTGACGAACGCCCAGATATCGTCCGGAATATGACTTGTTTTCAAAAGATGCACGGAATCGTCGGCAAGCTGAATCTGATATGGATGCGTGCCGAATTTATCCGCCTTCATATCCTCGACCATGGCAGTATAAACCGGCTCCAAATTCCAGATGACGGAAGACAGCAGATGCCCCTTGTCAATGGGCGTCTTGTCGCCAATCACGTCAATAAACCACACATTGCCGCCAGCGGTGGATTTTGCAGTCTCAACCGCCTGCAGCATACCGAAGCTGGCACCGTCGCCTTGGCCGAAGATCACATCGGCGCCAGCGCCAATCACGGAATCTGTCACGCGTCGGCCACCGGCGGCATCGGAATAAGCGGCTTGCCCAATGACGGCATAAAGAATCTTGACGCCCTTATCGGTGGCCTGCACACCCTGCGCGAAAGCGGCTGATTGCGAGTTCCAGGAAGGGGGTTCGTCCGAAACGACGATACCCACTGTCTTTGTCTGGCTCGTCTTGGCAGCAAGCACGCCGGCAAGATAGGCCCCTTCATGACCGCTCAGTGTGTAATCGGCGATAGCACCCTCCTTGGAAAGATCCGGGCGATCGACGATGGCAACACCAACGTTCTTTTCAGCACCGACTTCGGGAGCTGCGGTGTTATAGCCACTGGCATGGGCGATGATAAGGCTGGCGCCGTCATCAGCTAATTCGCGCAAGGTGGGATGCACGTCGCCATAGCCGAGACCAGTCGCCGGCATGAATTCCAGCCCAAGTTTCTCGGCAACAACCTTGGCGGCATCGTAGCCTTGCTGGTTCCAACCGTAATCGGTCGGCTCCTCGGGCGTGAGGATTGCGAGCTTCTTGACGTTGCGAGCATCAGCGGCATCGGCCACGATGAGAGGCAGGATAGCGACCGCCATGCTGACGCCCCGGGTCACCGCTCGCGTCCAAGTAAACATTCCGCCCCTTGTCATAACGTCTTTCTCCCGAGATCTCTTGAACGCTGCTGTTCCCAGTGTGGAACCGGCAGGAAGCTCACTAAACATTGCGCAGAATGCGCTGGCCGCACCCATGACGTCCAGCAGGTTATTGCTTCGATACATGCAATCACGCGGGGTTGAAGTTGTCTCGACACAAGAAAATCAATCACGGTCGGGCTGATCGACCGAACCCGATTGGCGGTCGTTTCAGCAGCTTCTCTCGCGACCAGATTTTCGCTTGCCGGACGCGGTGCTGCCCTGAGACGACTATCAGTCGCTTAACTTCGAGGTAAATCGTAAGCGCTATCGCGACAGTGAAGACGCTGTTTATGGAAATGTTCATGCATCTAGCATTTGCTCATTGTGCGGATAACGGCGTTTTCACGACGCATGGCAAGGCTCACATAGCCAACGCCTACTGAAAGAAGACGGCAGAGCAGCCTCCATGATGTTCAATACGGGCTTCGTCGCACAGTCCACGCTGACATTGCGCGCTGAGGTGTGACGACCTTCGGCAACATCTCTGCCCATTCACGATAGGCTCTATGATACAGCGCTGGCAGCGATGACATTTTAGGCGCGCGCAAAACGGCTGGGCAATTTGCTATACGTAAAAAAAAATTGGCGGCCAGACCCACGGCGACTTGCACATGTGCTTGACAATCTAGCCTCACACAATATTCTCTAGTTATCCTATAGAGATTTATGATGCTGTCGCAAAAAGCTAAATATGCAATGCGCGCCTTGCTCTACCTCGCCAAGGCAAAGTCCGACGAGCCTATTGGAATCGCTGAGATTTCTGCCAAGCAGGCCGTCCCGCGAAAATTTCTTGAATTGATCCTTCTGGAATTGAAGCGCAATGGCTTCGTCCAAAGTTTCCGCGGCAAGCATGGCGGCTATGCATTGGCCAAGACGCCCGAGGAAATCCGGTTCGGCGAAGTGATCCGGCTTATCGACGGCCCCATCGCCGCTTTGCCTTGTGCCAGTCTTACTGCCTATCGCAGATGTAGTGATTGCGAAGACGAAGCGACCTGCGCGATCCGTCGCGTACTCAAACAGGTCCGCGATGTCTCCTCCGGCATCCTGGATCGCACAAGCCTGTCCGATGTTCTGGATTGACGGACAGGCGAATTGCTTATGGGCGGCGGTATCTAATCAACCCGTAGGTATTTTTACACCGAATTTAAGGAAATACATAGATGTTGCGGTAATTAACCTTGACCTTTATACGCCCTTTGGGCCACGGCGCCAGAATGGCGCATGAAATTGAGCCACTAGGTTTTTTATGGTCCAGGGTGAGCGATGTCGGCACGTGCCGGAATAGGGGGCAGTTGGAAGCGTGCGAGCGTCCTGCCAGGATTTGGCCTGACGCTTGGCTACGTCTTGCTTTACCTTAGCGTCATCGTGCTACTGCCCCTGGCGGCGCTCATTTTGCGGCCGGCCGAGCTGGGTTTTGTCGGCTTCTTTGAGACCGTGACGACACCGCGCGTCCTAGCGGCATTGCGCGTAAGCTTCGGCACAGCAGCGATCGCCGCCTTGATCAACGGCGTGTTCGGGCTGATCATTGCTTGGGTATTGGTGCGGTATCGGTTTCCTGGAAAGCGCTTGGTCGACGCTTTTGTCGATCTGCCTTTCGCCTTACCAACGGCCGTCGCCGGCATCGCGCTGACCACGCTTTATGCGCCCAACGGCTGGATTGGCGGCCTGCTGATCAAGTTGGGCATCAAGGTCGCGTTCACACCGCTCGGCATCATCATCGCCCTTATTTTCATCGGGCTGCCCTTTGTCGTCCGCACGGTGCAGCCG
>CAYOYT010000175.1:0-5736 GCA_964408245.1 uncultured Dongia sp.
CATCGCAGACCGTATCAAGATTCAAAAGAGGCATTCCTAAGATACTTTCGGACATTCTATTTTCGCGCGCCGACTTTAATGAGCGACATGATGTTAAGCAGTATCATCGTAAAGCCGCCACCCTACGCCATAGCAGCCGCTTTCAGTACATCAATAGAAGCTGTTCCGCACATTCGACTTCTGGCATCTCTGGGCAGCTTTGACACCGAAATACCTTATGACACGGAAGATCCTGAAGTTACCGCCTTCGCTAAATCGGTCTCCAGCATTCTTAGCAAGCTGACCGTGCGCACATCCTGCACGTATGACGGCCTGACGCGAGAACCGATTTACACTTATTCGCACCAACCGATCAGCAAGCACTTCTTTAAGCAATGTGCGCTGGAACCAGATCTACATCTCCATTTGGAGGGCATCTCTAAGAATCGTCTTCTTTTCAATGGGCCGACGCCCGCGCAGCGATGGAAATGGCGGCGAGAGGCTGGCTTACCGCCTGAGAAAAAGCCAGCACCGCTGCAGGTGCCGAAGTTTCTACCGCATGAATCGCTGAAGTGGTGGCGTGAGAACGTTCAGTCGATACCAATCGAGCTACGTCTCGACATGAACAAAATGGCCAATCGCGCGATGTACGAACATGCCGCCGCGCAAACACCTGGTTTCGAGCGGCCACAGAATCCAAAAATTCCTTTGATACTTCCCGAAACGGATATCTGGGCCGAAGCAAGAAAAAGGATAACGGCTTAGATAGTACAAAAAGATGATCATCTAGTAACCTGTATCAGCGCACACCAGCGCGTGTGATGGCAAGATCTAGCACCTGGCCTCATCGATGTTGTCGCCGTCTACGCTGATTGGCGTCACAATCAAGGAATGGCGGAGAATGCCGAGATGCTTCTCTGGTCTTGTGGCTGGTTTTTTCTGCGCAGCGCTGCCTTCTTTTTCGTCGTCATACTAGTGGCAAAAATCGCTGTTCATCTCGCGTTGGCATTCGTTCTGCGTTGGCTGAAATGTTAGAGCGGCTGCCGAAGTCGCAGGCTGTCTTCGATGAAACCGGCCTTATTGTAGAAGCCGCGTGCGCGTTCATTGCTCGCGAACACATCAAGCAGCAGTGATGGATATCCCTGCTCTCGCGCCCAGCTCTCTGCGGCTGCCATCAACATCCGGCCAATACCCTGACCAGCAGCCGCGTCGGCCACGGCGATGATGCGGAGATAGCCGGTCTCGCAGTCCAAGACCTCGTCATGGATGGGCTTCAAGTGGATATAGCCCAGAACATCATCACCCTCGTTGACCGCGACGATGAGGCGGCTTTTGGCGTTGGTGTCGTTGAGTGCCGCCTCCGTGACATGGCATTGAAAGCGCAGGACGTCATCCCGCGTGGCGCCGGGTAGATGCGCTGCGGCGATGAGGCGTGGATCGAGGTCACGCAAAGCGACGTGATCGTTGGATGTTGCGGGGCGGAGTGTGATGGACATGGAGTGAGCCTCAGTCGGTCGAAGGCCCCCTCTCCCCAACCCTCTCCCACGTGGGGGGGGGGGAGGGGGTTACAATAAACTCGATCTTACGCCGCCTTCTGCTTCAGATAGTTCTGGGCGAGGATTTCGGCGATTTGGACGGCGTTTAGCGCAGCGCCTTTCCTGAGATTGTCGCCGACGATCCACATGGCAATGCCGCTCTTCACGGTTGGATCTTTACGAATGCGGCTGACATAGACATCGTCTTCGCCGGCGATCTCCAGCGGGGTCACATAACCTTCATCGGCGCGGTGGTCAACGACAGTGACCCCCTTGGCCGAACGTAGGGCCGCGCGCACTCTCTCAACCGAAATATCACTTTCGAACTCGATATGTACGGCTTCTGCATGGCCGATGAAGACCGGCACGCGCACGCAGGTTGCCACCACATTGATGTTCGGGTCGAGAATCTTCTTAGTCTCAACGTTTATCTTCCACTCTTCCTTCGTGAAGCCGTCCTGCATGAAGACGTCGATATGCGGAATGACGTTGAAAGCGATCTGCTTGGTGAACT
Organism: uncultured Dongia sp.; assembly: GCA_964408245.1. Taxonomy (GTDB): domain Bacteria; phylum Pseudomonadota; class Alphaproteobacteria; order Dongiales; family Dongiaceae; genus Dongia. The sequence continues at coordinate 2,029 of CAYOYT010000175.1, forward strand.
TGGTGCGATCCAGCGGCTGGTTCATGTAGACACCGCGGGTCTGGTTGAAGAGCTCGTCCATGCCTTCCTTACCGGCGCCGGCGACAGACTGATAGGTCGAGACGACGACGCGGGTGATCTTGGCGATATCATGCAACGGCTTCAGCGCCACCACCATCTGGATGGTCGAGCAATTTGGGTTGGCGATGATATTTTTCTTGGTGTAGCCGGCGATCGCATGGCTGTTCACTTCCGGCACGACCAGCGGCACATCCGGATCCATGCGGAAATGACTGGTGTTATCGATAATGACGGCGCCCGCGGCAGCGGCGCGCGACGCGAAGGCGGCCGAGATCTTGGCACCCGCTGAGGAAAGGACGATATCGGTGCCCTTGAAATCGAATTTGTCGAGCGGATGGACTTTCAATACCTCGTCCTCGCCGAAAGATATTTCCGACCCCACTGAGCGCTCGGACGCAAGCGCCACGACTTCCGAAACTGGGAACTGTCGTTCAGCCAGGATCTGCAGCATTTCCCGACCGACATTGCCCGTGGCGCCAACCACGGCTACGCGATAACTCATAATGTCCTCACTTCCCTCTTAAGCTTGGCATCCCACGACACATGCGGTGTCGGGAAGCCGTTTAACAAACATCCAAAAACAAAAAGGCCGCATCTGGTGCGGCCTCTTGGTTCTGGGATGGAACCCTAATGGCCGCGATTAGACGCCGGTGGTTTTACCGGTGGTCTTCGTGGCGGTTTTGGTGGTGGCGCCGGCGCAAACGAAAGCGGCGATCGGTTGAATCGACCCCGTCATCTTCGTCCTCTCATACGCATGAATGCGCATCGCTATCAGCCCTTATCTTTCCCCGATCCGCCCAAACGATGGCAGGACCGTCAAAACGGTGCCCTTTATATCGCATTGACGGGACTTGTCGAGAGACTTGTCGCTCCGAATCCCTGCCCGGTCTGGCGCGCAATTTTGTTACTTCACAAAGATCGGGTTCCAGATCAGCGGATCTCCCAGTCGCTCAAGGCCCAGTGGATCAATACTGCAAGTCGGCATGGTCTTCGCCATCTCCGCCATACTGGGCAGTGCTGTAGCCGGTGCGATCGGCGTATTAGACACATGCGTTGGCTGAGAGCGGCGCGGTCCCGGCAATGGCGGCGGAAACATTGACACCGTGCCGTAAAGCTCAATCATCTTCGATTTCGGGCAAGGGCAATTGGCCGTGGCCGTGGCCGGCAGATCAAAACCTGCCAGGAGGCAAACACTCAGAACGAAAGTTCTGCCAATCGCGCCCATGCTCCCTCATTCATTCAATGTGCCATCAGGACCGGCAAATCGGCCGCGTCGATCATATGACTGGTGACACCGCCCAAGACTAGCTGGCGCAGCCGTCCATGGCTATAGGCGCCCATGACAATGAGGGTGGCCTTTGCCTCATGCGCGGCGTTAAGAAAATGCTCGGCGCTGGCCTTGTTGGCATCGGCTGGCGCCTCACCCACGGTTGCCGAGACACCATGCCAAGCTAGAAAATGCGTGAGGTCGGTTGCCGGATGCGCGTTCTGCTTGCCTTCCTTAATGGACAGAACCCGAACCTTCCCCATCGCCTTGATGAGAGACAGGCCGGCGGTAACAGCGCGTGTTGCCTCAATACTGCCGTTCCAGGCAACCAGTGCTGGCCCATCCTCGATGCGCGCCAAGGCTTCCGCTGAGATCCCGTTCGGCACGAGTAGGACCGGCCGCCCAGCACCGAATAAAACGTCTTCGATACGCACGGCGATAAGATCGGCAGCTTCGTTTCTCTTCGGCCGCGCCAGCACGACAAGATCGGTCAAGCGACCATACCGGCTGATAAGATCTTCCTCATTGCCTGTCACGTTGAGATAAGCCGTAGTGACGGCCGGACGCACGCTTGGATGAGCATCGATCGGCGTCCCGGTCGCTTCCTGCCAATCGGCAAAACTTTTCGCCGCGTTCTTGGCGCGATGGGTGGCGTGGCGTTCAGCGGCCTCCACCAATTCGGTGATGGCAACGCCGACATCAACCATCAGCGGTGTTTGTTCCAGGGGATCGGTCTCAATGTGGAGAACGGCGATATGCGCGCTATGTCTTTTGGCGATAACCAAAGCCGCGTCGAGCGAGGTGCGGTCGCCATCGTAACCGAACAATGGCACGAGGATATGTCGAATGGCCATGGCGCTTACTCCCGATATCTGTGGGCAGGGTGGGGCTGGCTCTTAACCTTTTAGATGGTTCGATAGTTCCGTCTTCACAAGATGGAGAGCTGCTAACCAACCCTTGTATAACGAACGACCAAAAACGCCGACGAGAATGGTTGCCGGCGTTTCTACGCCAGAAAGAAGTCTTAAAATCAGGCGGCCAGCCGGTCCAGTTCCTTAAGGATCTCGTCACCCATCTGTTGGGTGCCAATCAAGGTACAACCGTTCGACATGATATCTCCGGTTCGAAAGCCCTTGGCGACCACATTGTTGGCGGCCTTTTCGAGAAGATCGGCATCGGCACCTTGGTCAAAGGAATAGCGCAGCATCATCGACAGCGAGAGCAGGCAGGCCAAAGGATTGGCCTTGCCCTGGCCGGCAATATCCGGGGCGGAACCATGAACTGGCTCGTAAAGTGCCTTGCGCTTGCCGCCCGCATCGGCAGCACCCAAGCTGGCCGATGGCAGCATGCCCAGTGAACCAGTCAGCATCGCCGCACAATCAGAGAGAAGATCGCCGAACAAATTATCGGTGACGATCACATCGAACTGCTTAGGCTGACGCACGAGCTGCATCGCGCAATTATCGGCGTACATATGCGAGAGCTGCACGTCCTTGTAGTCACCATCGCCCAGCTTCTGGACCTCCTCGCGCCACAGCACGCCGGATTCCATGACATTGGCCTTTTCAACGGAGCACAATTTGTTGTTGCGCTTTCGAGCAAGCTCAAAGGCAATGCGTGCCACCCGCTGGATCTCGCTGGTGGTGTAAACCTGCGTGTTGATACCGCGGCGCTCGCCATTTGGTAGATCTTCGATACCACGAGGTGAGCCGAAATAGACGCCGCCGGTCAGCTCACGCACGATCATGATGTCGAGACCTCTGACCAGTTCCGTCTTCAACGACGAGGCTTCGGCAAGCGCGTCGAAGACCAAAGCCGGGCGAAGATTGGCGAACAGCTCCATGTCCTTGCGCAAACGCAGCAGGCCACGCTCCGGCTTATCCTTGAACGGCAGATTGTCCCATGTCGGCCCGCCGACAGCGCCCAGCAACACTGCATCGGCATCGATCGCCTTTTGCATCGTGGCATCGGTCAAGGGCGTACCGTGTCGGTCGAACGAGCAGCCACCAACCAGGCCATCTTCGGTCTCGAAACCGGCACCGCGACGCTTCTCGAACCAGCCGAGCACGCGCTTTACTTCGCCCATGACTTCGGGGCCGATGCCATCGCCGGCCAGGATCAGGATCTTTTTCGAATTGCTGGACATGCTTTTCTCTTAGGTCGAGGTATATGAGACCCACTCTCCCCTACCCTACCCCACGTTGGGGTGAGGGAGTCCAACCAAGCTTGTTGCACAGATCGCGTTTAGGCCGGCTTTAGTCCCCCCCCAACATGGGGGGGGGAATAGGGAGAGGGGGATTTCAATTCCACAGCCAGGGTTGGCTGAGCTTGTTTTTCGCTTCAAAGGATTCCATCGAGTCCTTCTTCTGCAGAGTTAGGCC
>CAYOYT010000176.1:0-5720 GCA_964408245.1 uncultured Dongia sp.
GTCGTTATGGGATCATAAAGGCTTTTTACAAGAACGATGCCGCAGAACGTGCCGATCAGCACGGCAGCGACCATACCGTAAACGCACAGCAGCGTTTTTAGATCACTCATCGGTTCCTGAGGAACCAGTTGGAATAGCCCGTCGCCTCTGCAAGTGCACGGCATGCGTACTACTTGATTTGCGACAGCCAGCGATCTGTCCAACCAGATCAAACTGCATGAGGCGCTTTAAATCATAGCAATGCAACCTCTTATAATTATAACATTGCTATGCATGCGCATTTTTTTGCAAATTTCTCGCCGTGCCTGGCTGTTAGTGGCCTCAACCAAGCATTGCGCAAAAGTAATCCACTTCAGTCCAAGATTAGGCGCACCACATGCCTGGCGCCATCGTTCGTCAAAGGCACTCGGACTGGTCGCTCGAGCAAGTTATGATCATCCAGAGTTGCGACTGAACCGGTGTCAGCCACCGCGGTAGACCTTGATACGAAGATATCATAGGTAGTCGACTTGAACTTGAAGGTGACCTCAAACCCGGACCAACTCTTGGGGATACAGGGATCGATCAGCAGTTCTGTGTTATGCAGCTTTATACCTAGGATGCCTTCGATCCCCGCCCGATAGAGCCAACCTGCGGATCCAGTATACCATGTCCAGCCACCACGTCCCGTATGGGGCGCCACTGAATAGACATCTGCTGGAACAACATAGGGCTCCACCTTATAGCGCGCGACTGCTTCTTTCGTATTGGCATGATTAATCGGATTGAGAAGACTGAAGAGGCGCGTGGCCTTGTCGCCATCGCCGAGTTTTGCTAGGGCCAGCACCGTCCAAGTTGCTGCGTGGGTATACTGGCCGCCATTCTCGCGGATACCGCGCGGGTATCCCTGGATATAACCGGGATCAGGAAGCGAGTGATCGAAAGGTGGCGTGAATAGCAGAGCGAGTTTGTCGTCAGGCTTGATGAGGCACTCTTCGAGAGACGCCATTGCGTGGGCGGCACGCTCTGGTGCTGCGGCGCCTGATAAAACGCACCAGGATTGGGCGATGGAATCGATCTGACACTCTGTGTTTTGTGAGGCGCCAAGGGGTGTCCCGTCATCAAAATAGCCTCGCCGATACCAGTTCCCATCCCAAGCTTCGGCTTCGAGGGCCAATTGCAAACCCTTAGCATGAGATCGCCAGGTTTCCGCGCGCGTATCATTGCCTCGTGAAACAGCCAAATCCGCAAAGGTGATGAGGGTAGTGTATAGGAACCAACCGAGCCAGACGCTCTCGCCTTTGCCGGCTTCGCCGACCCGGTTCATGCCGTCATTCCAGTCGCCGGTGCCAATCAAAGGCAAGCCATGCACGCCGGTTTCCAGGCTGCGATCAAGCGCCAGGGCACAATGTTCGTAGAGAGTTGCATTGTCTTCGGAAATCGTCGGCTGGAAGAAGGAATCATGATCTCCGGCGGCCAAACTAGGTCCCTCTAAGAAAGGGAGAATTTCGTCCAGCACGCCTTGGTCACCCGTCGTCTCGACATAATGTGCAACAGTATAAGCTAGCCAGACTCTGTCATCTGAAATCCGTGTGCGCACCCCCTGACCCAGAGGCGGTAGCCACCAATGCTGCAGATCGCCCTCGCGGAACTGGCGACCGGCCGCGTGCAACAGATGAGCGCGGGTGAGGTCTGGTCGAGTGACGGCAAGAGCCATGCCGTCTTGTAATTGGTCGCGGAAGCCAAAGGCACCGCTCGCTTGATAGAAACCGGATCGTGCCCAGAACCGGCAAGCTAAAGTTTGATAGAGCATCCAGCCATTGAGCATGATGTCCATGGCGCGGTCAGGTGTCTTGACCTGGATCTTGCCCAGAACATCCTCCCAATGATGCGCGATATCCGCCAGAACGACGTCAAGATCAATTGTGCGATAGCGGTTGATCAGCGCGCGTGCTGCCGCGTCACTTTCTGCATCACCCAGAAAAAATATAATCTCGCGGCTAGTGCCAGGTGGGAGTTCAATATCCATTTTGAGCACGCCGCAAGGATCATATCCGGCGCCGACATTGCCCGACAGGATAATCCCGGTTGTCAGTGCGGCAGGCGCTCGGAGAGTGCCATTTCGTCCGATAAATTCCCGCCGGTCGGCAGTCCATTCCGTCTGGTCGTTGCACAGATCGGCAAAGGCAACCCTATTCTTAAAAGCAGCATTCCAGCTGTTCTGTGCAAAGAGCGCACCGGTTTCTGGATCGAGTGTGGTCACGATGAAGGGGGCCATAAGGCCACGCTGTGCACCCAGAATCCATTCGACATATCCAGTTACGGAAAGATGACGCGACCGGTCAGTGATATTGGTCAATTTCAGGCGCGAGATCTTGATGGGATCATTCAGTGGGACAAACTGGAGGAGATCCGCAGCGATGCCTTGAATGCGGGTTTCAAAGCAACTGTAGCCACGCCCGTGGCGGGCTGTGTAGCTAGCGCCGTCACGGCGTATGGGCAGGGCGGTTGGGCACCAGATTTTGCCACTCTCCTCGTCGCAGATGTAGAATGCTTCACCAGCTGGGTCGCTCACCGGGTCGTTCGACCAGGGCGTCAACTGATGTTCCCGACTATTGATCGACCAGGTGCTGCCCGTACCTTCGACGGCAACGTTGAAGCCGAAATGTGGGTTGGCGATCACGTTGATCCAGGGCGCTGGTGTGGCTTGACCAGCTGGTAGATGGATCATGTATTCCTGGCCTTCCCGCGAGAAGCCACCTAAACCATTGAAGAACTCCATTAAGGCGGGGTTGAAGAGATTCTCCGACGACGCATCGGGAGCCGAAAGGCGGGTTTCAATCTTCTGGGTCGTCAGCGGTTCGTGTGCTGTCTTGATACGGTCGAGCTGTGCCGACAACTTTCCGCGCCGTGCAATAAGCAGTATGCGGGCTACCGCGGCGAGAAGATTGCGCATCTCAAGCGAAATGATGTCCGCGCGAAGGGTAAAGACGGATGCGCGTCCTGGCGCTTCGCCAGGCGTCGGGCGTAATTGGTTCGCTCTGACGGCAGCTTCGATCGCGAGTTGAAGATCTTGCGTATAGGACGTCGTTCGCTCATTAACGATGACAAGGTCGACGGTGATCTGCTTCATGCGCCAGTATTCGTGCGCCCGTAGAGCCTGCTGAACGACGGCGATATCTTCGATATCATCGATCCGCAGCAGCACGACGGGTAGATCGCCAGATATTCCATACTGCCAAAGATTGGATTGCGGTCCCATGCCGCGGCGTAGCGTCTCCTCCGCCGGACGCAAGGCGTTGTTTGCATAAAGAAGGTGGCTGGCAAGCTGCTGGAATGTGTTTGCTTCCTCAGGATCGATATTCAGGTGCCGCAGCTGAACCTGTGCCTGAGTCCAGGCCAAAGTTGCCGCGCGCTGGAAAGCATTGGCGTCCTGATGCCGGTCGATAAGATCAAGTAGCTTCTGGCGCGAAGATGCGACGATCGTCCAAAAGGCCGCCCGAACTGTCGTACGACCCCCAATAACCAGCCGCCGACGCATCGCAAAGATTGGATCCAGAACCGTGCCAACCGTTCCGGATAAATCTCGGTCCGTCATGCTGACGGCGGACCGGAGGTCGCATCCGCGCCCCAGAAACGCCATACGATCTGTTTCGACCTGTAGGTCGCCGCGGGTCTCTCCTTCCACCACCATGATCTGGGCGGCCCAGATTTCCGGCTCGGATGGCGCGCGCCGCCGTCTTGTAGCGATCAAAGCGCCAAGATGAGGGAGATACTCAGTCTGAACAAACATCTTAGAGAAGGCGGAATGTGCAGCGTCGGCAGCCTGAGGCGCCAGAACCAGTTCAAGGTAGGACGTGACCTCGATCTCCCGCGGCTGGCCGCCGCTATTGGTGATCGATAATCGACGCACCTCTGCATCGTCTTCGCCGGAAATGACGACTTCCAATGTTGTGGTAAGGGTGCCGTCTCGCCGCAGAATCTCGGCACGATCTTCCGAGAAGGCGACGCGATATCTGTCTGCCGCGATTCCAGTAGGCTGGTAGCTGGCCGACCAGCTATTGCCACTTTTCGTGTCACGCAGAAAGATATAGCTACCCCAATCATCTCGTGTGGAATCTTCGCGCCAGCGTGTGACGGCAAGGTCTTTCCATCGACTATACCCAGAGCCGGCGGATGTCAGCATCACGGTGTAGCGGCCATTGGAAAGGAGGTGAGTGTCTGGAGGAGTGCCATGCGGGGAATTGAAGCGGCGGATCTTAGCCGGTGCAAAGTCCAGCCCCTTGCTCAGCGTCGTACTCTCTTCGATTTCTGGTCGTTGGAGCGTGACATCTCGCGGAGTGCGCTCCTGTAACAGAAGCTCAGATGCCTGGATGACAGGCTCCGCATGAAAGCGTGATCGCATAACACCATCGAACAAAGTATTGGCGATGGCAACGATGCTCATGCCCTGGTGATGAGACATGAAGGCGCGAACAATCGCCACGTCCTCACCGACCGGCAAGCGCTTCCGGGTAAAATCGAGGGCTTCATAGAAACCGTACCGGCCCAACCCACCGATTTTGGCGAGGCGACTGAAGTTTAGCAGCGCTGCTGCCGGATCTACCATAAGTGCCAGGGCGGTCGCGTAGGGAGCGATCACCGCATTCTCTCCAAGGCCGCGCTTTAGGGCGAGACTGGGGACGCCAAAGGGAGAATATTGATAGGTGAATTCGAGGTCACGGACGTTGTAGGCGGATTCCGAGATGCCCCAAGGGAGCTGCAGCTGATTGCCATAATGAATCTGACGCCGGACGACAAGGCGGTTGGTGCGCTCCAGCAATGTGCCTGCGGGTGCACGCATGACAAGTGACGGCATCAGATATTCAAACATCGAGCCAGACCAGGAAATGAGGGCGGCACCGGACCCGATCGGCGTGACGGTTCGGCCAAGCCGAAACCAATGGCTGGTTGGAAGATCGCCCTTGGCGATCGCGAACAGGCTGGCGAGGCGCGCCTCGGACGCCAGCAAATCGTAGCAACTTGGGTCAAGTCTGCCATCACTGACCAGATAGCCAATCGATAGCAACTCCCGCTCCTTGTCCAGAAGAAACGAGAAATTCATGGCAAAGGCCATACCTCGTGCCGCTTCCTCGATCGCGCTGAGTTGATCGGCACGGGCATCGGCGGCGTTCGCCGTCAGTGTCAGATCATAGATATGCGCGCGGATCGCTTGTTGCAGAGAATCTATCCAATAAAGAACATCGGTTTCTTCGCCCACCGCCACAGCATCAGATCTCGCTGCCATCGTGAGCGGCAGCATGTCCGCCAGAATGGCAAGGCTGTTTTCTGGTTCAGCCAACCCGCGCCGAATTTGAGTCGCTAACTTAGCGAACACATCGCTCAATTTCGTGGTGTTGTGGGTGGTGCTGCAAGCGAGATGAAGGTCGTCGGACAGACCAGAAAATAGAATGTCCGTATTATGATTGGTTTGGTCGCGCCAAGATCGGCAGGCGTTGGCGAGGGTAATCAAATGACCCGCAAGGTTACCGCTGTCGACCGTCGAAATGTATTTTGGTTCAAGCGGGCGCAGGTCACGCGTGTCGTACCAATTATAAAAATGTCCCCGATACTTCTCGAGTAAGCCCATGGTGGTCAATGTGGCGGACAGTCTCTCGACCGTCTCACTTAGCCCCAGCCATCCGAAGTCGCGCGCACTCACGATGGAGAGAAGATAGAGGCCCAGATTGGTTGGTGACGTC
>CAYOYT010000177.1:0-5695 GCA_964408245.1 uncultured Dongia sp.
CTCATATCGAGCGCGCATCATAAAGCGGTCGCCGCAGCGGTCAACGATTCTGGTGGGGTGGTCTGCGATCATTTTACACCCCTCCGATTGTTAATTTTCTCCAACTGGCATTACGCGACCCAAAGGTGGCTTAACAGGCCCTAAATAATCTTCTTTGCTCTGAGAGTCGCGATTTCGTCGTCACCCATGGAGAGCAGATCGCGCAAGACGTTATCTGTGTCCTGGCCGCAAGTCGGGGGCGCCAGGCGGTAGTCGACAGGCGTTTCTGAGAGCTTAATAGGGCTCCCGATAAGATCGACTTTGCCAGAGTCAGCGGCGGCATGCGGCATCGAAATCTTCATCTCGCGTGCCAAGACCTGCGGATCTTTAAAAACCTGATCAATATTGTTGACGGGGCCGACCGGTACGCCAAGCTCATTTAGGCCATCTATCCAATATTGCTGCGGCTTCTTTTCAGTCAGCGCGTTAATCATCTGATAAATCAGCGTGCGGTTGCGCACGCGTGCCGGATTGGTGGCGAAGCGTTCGTCTTCCGCCCAATCGGGTACACCTGCGAATTGGCAGAACTTTTCGAATTGACCGTCATTACCGACGGCCAGGATGAAAAATCCGTCCGAACAACGCACGACGGAATAGGGAACGATGTTGGGATGCTCGTTGCCCAATCGCTTCGGCACCTCGCCCGACGTCAGATAATGTAGGCCGATATTAGCAAGATAGCCGACCTGCGAATCCAGAAGACTCATGTCGCAAAACTGGCCACGTCCTGAAATCGTGCGATGATGTAAAGCAGCGAGGATCGCGACGGTCGAATAGATACCGCAGACGATGTCGGTAATGGCAACGCCGACCTTGGTTGGCTGACCGCCCGGATCGCCCGTGACACTCATGATGCCGCCCATGCCTTGAGCCAGGAAATCGTAGCCGGCAAGCGGTGCGTAGGGACCGGTCTGGCCGAATCCCGTGATGGAGCAATAGACAAGGCGTGGGAAATCGAACTTGATCTGATCATAGGCAAGGCCGTAACGCGCCATGTCTCCTACCTTGAAGTTTTCGACAAAGATGTCGGAGCGCGCAATCAGACGCTTGGCGATTTCCTGTCCTTCCGGCTTTGCAACATCAAGCGTTACTGAGCGTTTGTTGCGATTGATAGAAAGATAGTATCCGCTTTCATGGGTGTCTTTGCCGTCCGGCCCTTTAACAAAGGGCGGGCCCCATTTACGCGTATCGTCGCCGGCACCAGGCCGCTCGATCTTGATCACGTCGGCGCCGAGATCGCCCAGAATCTGCGTGGCTGTCGGCCCAGCAAGAATGCGGCTTAAATCGAATACCCGAATACCGGCGAGTGGCCCTGACATGTTCATCCCCGAGAAAAATCTTCGCGGTCAATGTCGGGGCCTCCACGCGCAAAAGCAAGCCGGAAGTGCAAAAGTTTAACGCTTGGGTTCGATGCGATAGGCGCAGCAACGGTCGCCGCCCAGCATGTGCTGTACGCGTGTCACTACGGCGTCCTTGCCCAGAACGTCTTGGAAAAGTTTGAGCTCCGTTCCGCACAGGCCAGAGCAGGCCTTGGCCGCCTGTGAGATCGGGCAATGGTTCTCGATCAGCAACCATTTGCCATCTTCTTCCCGCCGGCATTCTGCCATGTAGCCATCGATACGTCTGAGATCGGTCAGGCGCTGCACCCGCTCGGCGATGCCGCCGCCGGTGCCTAAAGTAGAACGATAGCGTTGCAATTGTTGCGCCTCGCGTGCGGCAAGGATCGAGACGAGGCCATCATCGCCTTGTGCGACGACGATTGCGGCTAACAATTCACTGGCGAGGTCGCGGTGGCGATCATCGAAATGAGCATGACCCTGATCGCTTAGCGACCACAAACGCTTCGGGCGGCCGACAGTCTGGCGATGGTCTTCGAAGGTGACGAGGCCGGCGGCGCAGAGGCGGTTGAGATGCTGTCTTGCGCCGACCGAGGTCATGTCGAGATGGTGGCCGATATGGGAGGCGGTAAGAGCGCCTTCCGCTTTCAACACTTCAAGTACTCGAGTGGGACCGAAATCAGCCATGTTGTCAAAATAACGTAGCTCGTTTTAGAAAGCATTTACTTTTTTTAATCTGCAACCTAGGTTCCGCTCATGATACCCTTGGAAGCTATGCCAAACGACGCCCCGCCGCGTCTTTTGCAGCGGGCAAATATTGCGCCGCTTGCGCTGGTCAATCTGGGTGTCGGCCTTCACGCCATCATCTGGTATCTCGCGTCAACCGCGATGCCGACAGCCATTAAGGACATCGGCGGTGCGGAATATCTGAGTTGGGTCAGCAGTCTATTCTTGATGACGACCATCATCGGCGGTTCCGTCACGACGATGCTCAAAGGCAGAGTCGGTAGCCGGAGCGCCATGCTGGGTGCAGGCTGTGTGGTCATGATCGGCGGGCTCATCTCAGCCTTGGCGCCCAATGTAGAGCTCATCCTCGCTGGCCGTGCGATTCAGGGGTTGGGAGAAGGTGTGCTCATCGCGCTTTCTTACGTCATCACGCGCGAGCTCTTCGACAATCGGCTGGTGCCGCGGGTCTTTGGGACGTTGGCTGCGACCTGGGGTGGTGCGGTTTTCCTGGGGCCTTTGCTTGGCGGTGTTCTCACCGAAGTTTTCTCATGGCGTATCGCGTTTCTCGGTGCCGCCTTGCTGCCGTTACCTATGCAGGCGCTTGCCTATGTGATTTTGCGCGACAAGCATCGGCGCATTTTTGTCGGCAAGCCGCCGCTCCTGCGCGTCGCGCTATTAAGCATTGGTGTCATCGGGATCGCTGTTGCCGATCGGCTCAGCAGCGTTGCTCTCGGCAGCGCTGCTATCGTCGCCGGTATCGCCGCCGTCGCACTGGCCTTGAAAATCGACCGGTGCTCGGCAAGTCATCTCATCACCACCGTGTTCCCCAGCCTGCGACATCGTGTGTCGCTGGGTCTCTGGGTTCTCATCCTGATGCCGATGGGGGAAGCTGGTGTCGTGGTTTATGTGCCTTATTTGTTGCAACTTGACCGTGGCCTTCCGCCAACTTGGGCCGGCTATCTTGGCGCCGTACACGCGCTGACCTGGTCGCTGTCGGCGCTCTGTGTCGCCTCCTTGGCCCCCCGTTGGCATGGTCTCGCCATCATCGGCGGGCCGACGACTTTGGCGATCGGCATGGCACTTTTGGCGATCAGCCTGGCGGATAGTCCTCTAAGTCTGGTTGGCGCCGCCCTTGCCTTGGTTGGCATCGGCTTTGGCATCTCGCACTCCTTCATTAACCAGCGCATCATGGCGGCAGCACCGTTGGGGCAGGAAGATGCGACGGCGACCGCCATTCCGACGCTGGAATGTCTCGGCGGCGCGATTGGTGCGGCGACGGCCGGGCTTATCGGTAATGTTGCAGGTTTTGGGGGTATTTTGACGCCGGAGGTTGTACATTCTGGCACGCTCAGCGTGTTTGGCGCTGGTGCGTCCATTATTCTGGTCGGTATAGTGGCAGCGGCGCTGTTCCTTCGGTCCCCTAGCCCGGGCGAGATATCGAAAAATGTGCTCGATTCTCTATGAATTCGATTTCCTATATACCTTTCCCTCCGGCAAACTATTGCACATGATCGATTAAAAATTAAGGAATCGCGGTGGGGAGGATTGAGTTAATGACCAGGGTCAAGGTCGAGAGCAGCGTCGAACCGGCTGAAAGTGTTGACGTCGACACTTTCGTCCAGGCTATGCGCGTGCAAGCGGCCGCGGTCAATTTGGTGACCTCGAATGGCGTGGCCGGCCGTACCGGTGTCACGGTAAGCGCCATGACCTCGGTTTCCGCTGAGCCTCCCTTGTTACTCGCCTGCGTCAACCGCCGCAGCCCATCCGTAGCCATCATTCGGCAGAACGGCGTCTTCTGCATTAATGCTTTGTCGGCAGAGCAAAGTGGCCTAGCCGACACGTTCGCAGGTCGCCCCACCAATGGGCAACCTTTCGATTTCAACGCCGCCGATTGGACTCTTATCACGACCGTAGCTCCCGCACTGGTCAATGCGGTCGCTAATCTTGATTGCGTTATTCACGACATCGTTGAGGCTGGATCGCACACGATCATCATTGGTCGTGTGGTTGGTGCCGCCTATCGTAATGTAAAGCCGCTGGTTTATTGCGACCGCACCTATCTCGCGCCCGGACCGCTTAAAGACTGATTGTCACATAGAGATCATGATAGTTGCCTCACTGCAGGATCTCAGAGCTGCATTGCCGCATAACGGGCGGCTGATGGGGCTGGATCTCGGCGAAAAGACCATTGGCATTGCTGTTGGTGATCCGGGGCACATGATCGCCACACCTGTCACCACAATCCGGCGCAAGAAATTCACCGAAGATGCGCAGCAACTTCTTAAGCTGATCGATGAGCGTCAAGTGGGCGGCCTCGTGATCGGCTTGCCGCTTAATATGGATGGATCGGAAGGGCCACGCTGCCAATCGGTCAGGCAGTTCGCCAGTAATCTCGCCAAACTGCGTGATCTACCGATGGCTTTCTGGGATGAGCGACTATCAACGGTCGCGGTGACGCGAGATATGATTTCGGCCGATCTCAGTCGCGGCAAGCGCGCTAAGATCGTCGATCAAGCCGCCGCTGCCTTTATTCTGCAAGGCGCACTCGACAGGCTCGGCTCCCGCCTATAAAGCAGGAGCCGAGGTATCGTGGCAGATCGTCGACAACATTGACTGAGGCCGTGCGATTGAAAGAATCGCTCTAAAGACCTACATCTTTGGCTGTTGCGTCGAGGGCAATCTTGGCGAGCTTCATGAACGTGTCAATATGATCGTTGGTCCACATCAAGGGCGGTGAAAGCAACATGGTGTCTCGAGTTGCTCGCATAATGAGGTTGTTCTTCACGCAGTGATCGCGACAGATGGTGCCGACCTTGCCGAGTGGCTCGAATGTTTTATGAGTCTTCTTGTCCTTGACCAATTCAATAGCGCCGACGAAACCCATCGAGCGTACTTCGCCGACCAACGGATGATCCTTGAACTCCCCAAGTCGTTTAGCGAGATACGGCCCGGTTTGGCCCCGAACGGTCTCAACCATCTTTTCGTCGCGCAAGATGCGGATATTCTCGATCGCTACAGCGCACGCAACCGGGTGGCCTGAATAGGTAAAACCGTGATTGAAATCACCGCAGGAGTTGAGTACGTCGGCCACCCGATCCGCGACCATGATGGCCGAAAGCGGCATGTAGCCAGAGGTGAGACCCTTGGCGAGGGTCATAAAATCCGCTTCAATCTTGAACGGTTCGGAAGCAAACATGTAGCCAGTACGCCCGAAGCCGCAGATCACTTCGTCGGCGATCAGCAGCAGGTCGTATTTCTTGCAGATTTTCTGTATTTCAGGCCAATAGGTCGAAGGCGGAATGATAACGCCGCCGGCACCTTGGATCGGTTCACCGATAAACGCCGCGACGTTCTCGGCACCAAGCTCTAGTATTTTGTCTTCCAATTGTTTGGCTGCCGTGAGACCGAATTCTTCTGGAGTCTGCGATCCACCCTCGGCATACCAATAGGGCTGCTTGATATGTGCATGGCCGGCAAATGGGAGATCGGCCAGCTCGTGCATGTAGGTCATGCCACCCAGCGAGGCCGCCACCATGGTCGAGCCGTGATAGCCATTCCAGCGGCTAATAATTGTCTTTTTCTTCGGCTCCTTT
>CAYOYT010000178.1:0-279 GCA_964408245.1 uncultured Dongia sp.
CCCCAGGCCAGGGAGGCGCCGGCGCTCATTGCTTGGCTGGACGACGCGGCGCGACACTTCACGGATGGGAATGTGGCGCAGCTCGCAGTGAGCTATCTGAGGGGTCTAGGTTGGCTCGACGGGCTGGTGGTCGGTGTCGAGAATGAGGCACAGCTGACTGCCAATCTCAAGTTGTTCGATGCTGCGGCGCTCGCGGCTGATGCCATCGCCGAGATCGACCGTTCACGTCCACCTTTTGACGAAAATCTGCTAGATCCGGGGAAGTGGTGAGGGTTACTT
>CAYOYT010000178.1:289-5692 GCA_964408245.1 uncultured Dongia sp.
CTTCTTCACGATCTGCTCGTGCTGTGGGTCGTTTTTAAAGCACCAGCGCCGCTCCGGCCGCGCCATGACGTTGAGGTAGTAGAGATCGTAGCTATGCGGGGCGCCGACGGGATAATAACCTTCCGGCACCATCACCACATCGCATCCTCCACTCCCATAGTCTGATCGATCGAGCGGTCATCGGTGTAAACCCGCTGGAAGGCGAAGCCTTGGCGGTGGTAAATAGGTCTTCTCGAGCTTGGTCTCGACAGGTGCCGCGGAGATATCGTGTGCGGCGGATAAGACGACAAATTATCACCAGGCGTCACCACCTCCTGGCAGAACTCTTTAGCCACTACTTTATTTCCGCCAGTCAATTGGCAGTCTCCACGAAATGGTAGTCACCCCTGCCACGCAGTGATGTCCACGGAACTTCGGCACCGTCACTGGAGTGCCCCCCTGACCAAGTAGCCCGCCTCATGGGAGTAGTTAGTGATGTCAAACAATCCCATCTGAAACAATCTGGCAGCAAAGTACGTGCGACGGAAAATCCGGAGATTGCTATCGAGCGCAGATATATCATCGATAAGGAAGTTACACGGCTTCAGAGGCAATTGGAATGTGTACAAGTAAAAATCGATGATAACACTAGCCGCACTTATGCGAGACCTACACGCATTCTATCTCTGCTTACCGAGGGTGACCGTCTACTATTGGTGATCCGTCAACTGGAAGAGCACGCGCAAACACTCCACCAGCGCTTAAATAACCTCGACATTGGCAACTATCTCTGTGTTCGGCGTCAGTCGAACAGCTTTCGCCCGCCGGGGCGAGAGTAGCTGGAGCACGCCCTCTTCGGCTGTAAGCACGCTGCCTTCCTTGGCGATCAACCGCAAAGCGCGAGAGTCGCTCTCATAGCGTTGGATAATTTCGGGATGCACATAGCATTTGCGACAGATTGCTACGGTATTACCTAGACGTCTCGCGACCTGCTCGAGCATGGTCCGGACAATTTTCTTGGTTGCGGTCTTACTATTTGCCTTTTCTGCTTGAGCGAGCAGGATTGCTGCCATCACAGTGCCTGACCAGGTGCGAAAATCCTTTGCGGTGATGTCGCTTCCTGAAAGATCCCGCAGATAGGCATTGATATCCGTCGATGTGACGCGCTGTGCGTTGCCATCCTCGTCCATATATTGAAACAGCCGCTGTCCGGGCAGATCTTGGCAAGCCTTCACGATCTTCGCGAGCCGACGGTCGCGTAGACTTACCTTCCATTTTCGGCCGCTTTTCCCCAAAAAAGTGAAATTGACTTTGTTACCGTCGATCTTAGCATGACAGTCCATCATGGTGCTGATGCCGTAAGAGCCATTCTGACGGGCGTAATCGTCATTACCGACCCGAATAAGCGTCACCTCGAGCAGCGAAACAATTGCGGCTAAAACCTTCGCGCGCGGCAATCCACGCAGCCCAAGATCACGTGCAACACCGGCACGAATCTGTGGAAGGGCCAGAGCAAATCCGGGAAGGCGGCTAAACTTTTCTCGCTCACAATAGCCGCGGAAATCTTCATGATACCGATACTGCTTGCGCCCACGCGTATAGCGTCCAGTGGCTTGCAGGTGCCCATTGCCAAACGCGCAAATCCACACATCTTCCCACCCTGGCGGTATCGCCAGCTTGCGGATACGCTCGAGGGCCGCCTTGTCGTTCAGAGGCTCACCCTTAGATGTTAGATAGCGAAAATTCTTCCCGTGATGCTGTCGGCGAAATCCGACCTCACCATCATTCACGTAGCGAAGGCCTGCCTTACTGGCCTGCTTATCCGGCTTCGAGCGCTTTATGAGCTGCATGACGGGATCAACACATAAAGACAGGTTTCGGTTTCCAGACTCTTTTCACATCGCCGATTGCCACCTAGGCCGGCTATAAATTCCCGCAGTTTTGGGCTAAATAGCCTAGAGCGCGACGCTTTAAGGCAAGTCGCCCGCCGCGGTGAGCATCAAACGATACGGCGCCAATTACCGGTCAGCACAAGCTATCTGGAGATTCTGCTGTATCATGCCCTTCGACCCGAAACCCGACGACCGCAAGCATCGCTTCTTCGTGTCGATCTTAGCTGGCGCCACTTGGCGCGACCGCGTCATCGCCTGCCTCGGTGCGCTGGTCGGCATCTCTGCATCACTTATCTCATCTGCCACCTGACCATCGGCACCGTCGTTAACAACACCACACCTCTTCCTTTGCTGGTAGCGCCGATGGGGGCGAGTGCGGTTCTGATGTTTGCGGTTCCCGCAAGTCCACTGGCGCAGTCATGGAAATGTGACCTGCGCCGATATCATGTCTCGCGACATTATCTATGTTACGCCTGAATCTATGTTACGCCTGAGACCGCGCCAATAGAGGCGAGGAGGCTACTTATCGAAGGCAATCTGCGAATGTTGCCGGTCGTGGATCAGACACGAAAATCCTGGGCGCGGTCGGATTGCGGGAGTTGCTCAGAGCCGGCGATATCGTCAGCGCTGTCATGTCGGTGGCCTGGGTCACGCAGCCGGGCCGACCAGCCATCGATCTCATCGCTTCGCTCACCAACGGCAAGATCAATGCGGCCATTGTAACAGATGAAGAAAATCATTTGGTCGGGGTCGTGACGCAGACGGATTTCCTATCCACCCTTGGCCGCGTGCCGGCGTCTGGACCCAGCAACATAGGCTAACCGAAGGGCCATCGCATGCTTGTTGCGATGCACCAAATTTCGGCGCAGCGCCGCCTCGACTAAAGTAGGGGGGCGTTCTTGAGACGATTGTCCGACAACAATGTTTGTATCTGCGCCCATGCTTCGGGCATATAAGAATTCGACCGGGTCAACCGGCGGACATATAGGAGGAAAAAAGATTATGAAGCGTCTCTTCGCGACAGCCTTTGTGTTGGCCATGCTGCCCCTCACTGCGCATGCGCAATCCTATCCCGATCGGACGATTACAGTCGTGGTGCCCTTCGCGGCGGGCGGACCGACCGACACCGTGGCACGCCTCGTCGCCGAGTCCATGAGCAAGGATCTGGGTCAGCAGTTGATTGTTGAGAATGTCGGGGGGGCGGGCGGCACTTTAGGCGCCGCGCGCGTCGCCAAAGCAGACCCCGATGGCTATACTTTGCTGCTCCATCATCTCGGCCAGGCGACCACCGCCACGCTCTATCGTAGCCTGCCCTATAACCCGCGCGAAGATTTTGCACCGATCGGCCTCATTACCGACGTGCCAATGACTATTGTCGCGCGCGCCGATCTCGAACCCACGGATGGGAAATCGCTGATCGCGTATATCAAGGCCAATGGCGACAAGATCAGCTATGGCAATGCCGGTATCGGGTCTGCGTCGCATCTCTGCGGGATGCTCCTGATGGACACGCTCAAAGTGCAGATGACCACCATTCCCTATAAAGGAACTGGCCCTGCCATGACGGATCTACTGGGCGGTCAGATTGATCTGATGTGCGACCAAACCACCAACACCAGCAGCCACATCAAGGCCGGCAAGATCAAAGCGTACGCGGTGACGACGCCAGCGCGTGTGCCATCGCTGCCAGATGTGCCAACGACGCAAGAAGCTGGCATGCCGGCTATCGAGATTGCCGTCTGGCATGCTCTCTATGCACCCAAGGGTACGCCAAAAGAGGCGGTCGACAAGCTCTCCACAGCACTTAAGAAAGCGCTCAAGGATCCGAAGGTCGTTGAACGCTTCGCCGAGCTTGGCACTGAGCCGGTCGCCGAGGATCGGGCGATGCCGGAAGCACTTGGCGCCTTCTTAACATCCGAAATCGACCGCTGGAAGCCGGTCATCGAGGCAGCTGGCGTCTACGCGGATTAAGTGACGTTTATGACGACAGACGGCGGAGCCAAAATCGGCTCCGCCGCTTGTTCTTTTTGATTTCCGCCGTTGATTTGGATAGCGGTCGATCGGAACAGGAAGAGTAACGATGAAAGCAATTGATTTGCGCGCCAAGGATATATGGGCCGGTCTGTTGCTGATGGCGATTGGGAGCATTTTCGGCATAACAGCCCATGACTATCCGTTGGGCACGGCACGTAGTCTTGATTCCGGCGCCTTCCCGCTTCTGCTGAGCATTCTTCTCTTCGGTCTGGGTCTGGCGATCACTTTGGTCGGGATCGTCAAAGGTGGCCATGGCATTGAACAATGGACATGGCGAGGCCTGCTTCTAATCGCCGCGCCGCCGGTCTTCTTCGGCATTTTTATCCGCGATCTCGGCCTTATCCCCTGCCTCTTTGCCGTCGCCTTCGTCAGTTCATTTGCCAGCCGCTTCGCCAGACTGCACAAATCGCTGGTACTTGCGATCGTGCTGACATTGTTTTGCATCGGCGTCTTCATCTACGGACTCGGCCTGCCAATCCCGCTGATCGGGCGCTGGCTTAGCGGACATTGAGAGAGGTTGCAGATCGATGGATATCTTCGCCAATCTCGCCCTGGGCTTTGACACAGCGCTCTCGCTGCAGAATATCGGTTATTGTTTCATTGGTGTGCTCCTCGGCACGGCGATTGGCGTCCTGCCGGGTCTGGGTCCTATCGCCACGATCGCGATGCTGTTGCCGACTACCTTCGCGCTGCCACCCGTTTCCGCCCTTATCATGCTGGCGGGTATCTATTACGGTGCCCAATATGGTGGCTCAACGACGGCGATTTTGATCAATCTGCCCGGCGAAAGTTCATCCGTCGTGACGGCGATCGATGGCTATCAGATGGCGCGGCAGGGTCGCGCTGGCGTGGCTCTCGCTACCGCGGCCTTAGGATCCTTCTTCGCCGGCACAGTTGCCACCTTCCTGCTCGCCGTCTTCGCGCCACCACTTGCTGATATCGCGCTCAAATTCGGTCCCGCCGACTATTTTTCGCTGATGGTACTGGGCCTCGTCGCTTCGGTAACCCTCGCCCATGGGTCGCTCCTGAAAGCACTTGGCATGATCGTGCTGGGTCTGCTGCTCGGTACCGTCGGTACTGATATTTTCAGTGGCCAACCGCGTTTCATTCTCGGCCATCTTGAATTGGCAGAAGGATTGAATTTCGTGGCGCTCGCCATGGGTATGTTTGGCCTTGGTGAGATCATCCGGAATCTCGAAAGCGAGCATAAACGCGACGTGCTCATTCGCAAGGTGACTGGTCTTTTCCCCAAATGGGCCGATCTCAAACAAATCGTTGCACCCGTCTTACGCGGCACGGCACTTGGCTCCATGCTGGGAATCCTACCTGGAAACGGCGCAATTCTCGGCTCTTTCGCCGCCTATAGCCTGGAGAAGCGCATTTCGCGCAATCCGGAAAAATTCGGCCACGGGGCCATCGAGGGAGTTGCAGCACCGGAATCCGCCAACAATGCCGGCGCGCAGACGTCGTTCATTCCAATGCTGACACTGGGCATACC
>CAYOYT010000179.1:0-4455 GCA_964408245.1 uncultured Dongia sp.
TCTCAAACCAAGGCGAGCGGCACCGGATTGCAACACCCGTCGCCGCGAGATCCGTAATCGCTTTCTCCAGCGTCGCCACAGGGCTCCCGGCAGTGCTCGGCAGGTTGGCACCTAGGCCGATATAGATTCTGTCATTCACCTGGCTCAATTCCGATTTTGAATCCCGTCGATTATTAAATCTTGCTCCCAGACGGCCAACCGCACTAAGGTCCGTTCGCAGGCGCTCCATATTGGCGCCGGTTCACCCGATCACCATAGCCTTCAGTCATATTGTTTAACGAGGTTCATTATGCCGCTTCGCTTCTATGCCCAAGAACGTGTTGGTCTCTTTATCGACGGCGCCAATCTTCACGCCGCCGCCCGCGCTCTAGGCTTCGACATCGATTACAAGCGCCTCCTAAAGCATTTTCAGGAGCAATGTCGGCTCATCCGCGCCTTTTATTACACGGCACTGGTCGAAGACCAGGAATATTCGCCCCTGCGCCCGTTGGTCGACTGGCTCGATTATAACGGCTTTACCATGGTGACGAAGCCGACCAAAGAATTCACCGACGCCATGGGCAGACGCAAGATCAAGGGCAACATGGATATCGAGCTTGCTATCGACGTGATGGAAATGTCGGCGCATCTCGACCATGTCGTGCTTTTCTCAGGCGATGGCGATTTTCGCCGCCTGGTCGAAGCGGTGCAGCGGCGCGGCGTGCGGGTTTCGGTCGTTTCGACCGTGCGCTCGACCCCGCCCATGGTAGCCGATGAGCTTCGTCGCCAAGCCGACATGTTTGTCGAGCTTGAGGAGCTATCCTCGATCGTTGCGCGCGCGCACAATCCGCGAGGGTCAAATCCGCGCGACGGCGCCCCCCGCGAGCCGCACCACCCGGATGACGAGCCCAGCAGCAACGTCTAAAGCCTGATCACGCATGCTAGCTGCTGCCCAGCCAGCCGTTCCCGAGCCGGGTCTCGATTGTCAGCTTTGTCCGCGTCTCGCCGATTTTCGCACCGAGAATCGCCGCAAACTGCCTGACTATTTCAACGCGCCGGTGCCCGCTTTCGGCGATGTACAGCCGCGCTTCCTTATCATCGGCCTTGCTCCCGGCTTGCACGGCGCCAACCGCACGGGCCGGCCGTTCACGGGCGATTGGGCGGGCGATCTGCTCTATGCGACGCTTTTGGAGCTGGGTCTGGCTGAAGGAATCTATGACGAACGCCCGGATGACAGCCTGACACTTAAAGCTTGCCGCATCATCAACGGCGTTCGCTGCGTGCCGCCTCAAAACAAGCCAACACCCACCGAGATCAAGACCTGCAACGCATTCCTCAAGGCCGAGCTCGCCGCCTCGCCGGCACGCTGTTATTTAGCCCTGGGCGCGATCGCCCATGATGCAACGCTGATGGCGCTGGGCGAGAAGCGCAGCACATTTAAATTCGGCCATAACCGCCGGCACGATTTGAGCGGCGGCCGCATCCTCGTCGATAGCTATCACTGTTCGCGTTACAACACGAATACCGGTGTGCTGACACCGGCCATGTTCCGCGAAGCGATGCAAAGTGTGAAAGCGGCAGCTGGGCTGTGACTGTTCTTAAAATTGTCATGGCTGGGCCTAGCGTTGATCCACTGGCCGGGCGTCCACTCTTGTCGATAAGAACTCAATCCCCGCCGCGGTTGCGCACGATCCGGGCCTGATCGCGTTTCCAATCGCGTTCCTTGATGGCGGCGCGCTTGTCGACCATGCGCCGGCCCTTGGCAACGCCGATCTGGCATTTGGCGCGGCCGCGCTCATTGAAATAGATCGAGAGCGGCACCAACGTGATGCCGTCACGCTGCGTGGCACCGATCAGTCGTGAAACTTCGCGTTTCTTCAACAACAGTTTCCGCGGCCGGCCCGGCTCATGGCCAAAACGCTTGGCTGGTTCGTATTCCGGAAAATGCGCGTTTAATAGCCAGAATTCGCCGTCGCGCTCGGCTGCGTAAGCCTCGTTGATCGAGCAGCGGCCAAGGCGCAACGACTTCACTTCCGACCCCATCAGCTGGAGGCCGGCTTCGAATGTGTCGCTGATCGCGAAATCATGCCGCGCCTTCCGATTCTGGACGGCGAAGCGATTGGTTGATAGATCACGGGCCATGATGGTGATGTTATTGCCCGATAAGGCCTGCCTTTTTCAAGGCCACGTCGACCTTCTGCTTCGAAACATCCGAAATCGGTACCAGCGGCAGGCGGAGATCTGCCTGGATATGGCCCATAACGGAGAGTGCATATTTTACCGGGCCAGGACTGGTTTCGCAGAACATGGCGTCATTGACCGGCATCAACCGCTCGTTGATCTCCATCGCTTTTTTCAGATCTCCGGCACGCCAGGCGGCATGCATCTGAGAGGTGAGTTTGGGTGCTACATTCGAGGTCACGGAAATGCACCCCACACCGCCCTGTATCAAGAACGGCAAGGCCGTCGCATCCTCGCCAGAGAGCTGGCAGAAATCGGCACCGATCGCTAGTTTCGTCCGTATCGGACGGGCAAGATCAGCTGTTGCATCCTTCACGCCGACCACGCGCGGCAGTTCAGCGCAGCGCTTCATCGTGTCGACCGACATATCGACGGCGCTGCGTGGCGGCACGTTGTAGATGATGATGGGAAGGTCGGTGGCGTCGTGTATCGCCTTGAAATGCTGGAACTGCCCTTCCGGCGTCGGGCGGTTGTAATAGGGCAGCACGACAAGAGCGGCATCGGCGCCGGCCTTTTCGGCATGGCGCGTGAGATCGATCGCTTCCTGAGTGGCGTTCGAGCCGGTCCCGGCGATCACCGGGACGCGGCCCTTTGCGACCTCAATCGCCAATTCAACCACGCGCTGATGTTCCTCATGGCTCAAGGTCGGGCACTCGCCGGTCGTCCCCACCGGCACCACCCCATCGATTCCTTCCTTGATCTGCCAGTCGACAAACTTTTGAAAGCCGGCATCGTCCACCGCATCATTGCGGAACGGGGTGACCAAAGCGGTCAACGATCCCTTGAACATGACTGACTCCCTGAAATTGCCCGCTCGGCATCGAGCTTGGGCGGTTACAAACGGGCCCGGAAAATAGCCCCACTTGCGCCGCACCGCAAGCGTTCTGCCGATAAAACCGGCGAATCGCCGCCGCTGGCATTTCTTAGTGTCCTTTTCACCCAGCAGGCGAAGGCTGCCGCACTCATGTGCGACCACCAACACATTCAATCCATTGAGCAAGAAGCCGTGTCCCCATACAATGTTGTGGTAATGACCGCCGATTCGCGGCCAGTCGAGCGAGAAAATGGCACACGACATCCTTGCGACACCAACGCTGGCCACTCTTTTCCGGATGACGGCTTCCGCCACGCAGCTCAGCCACCCCATGATCTTCCATCGCATCATTCGCGATTGGATAAGCCGCTTTTTCACCGTCGGCATCATCGCTGCGACGACTCTCCTCGGTACTGCACAGCCTGGCCTCGCCCAAGAGGTGATGAGCACCAAGGACAAGAAGCTCTACGAACAGGCCTTCCGTGCCATCGACAATGACCGCTGGAAGGAGGCCCGACGACTTGTCGATATGGCGAAGGAGCCGCTTCCCGGTAAGGTAATCCTCTGGCTCGATCTTTCACGCCCCGGCCCTGGCCGCTCTTTCAACGAGATGACTGCCTTCCTTAAAGGCAATCCGGATTGGCCGCTGCGCGACAAGCTGATCGGTCAGGCCGAGCGGACGATGCCAGATACCTATCCAACCGCCTCGGTGCTGAACTGGTTCGCCACGCGCGATCCGCTAACGGCCGCTGGCGCCATTAAGCTCATCGGTGCGTTGCGTGCTGATGGACAAGTTGACCGCGCACGCCAGGTGGCAGGCACCACATGGAAAACCAATGATTTCAGCCAAGATCAGGAAATTACCTTCCTTGCCCGCTTCGGTGATCTTCTCACCATGGCCGATCACGTTTTGCGGCTCGACCGCTTGTTATGGGAGGGCGAGCGCGATCAGGCGTTTCGCATGATGAAGCGTGTCGATACAAACCATGCGGCTCTAGCCAGCGCGCGTATGCGGCTTCAGGACCGCAAGGTGACGCCAGATGCCGTGGGTGGCCTCGTGCCTCTGGAACTGCGCGACGATGCCGGCCTCGTCTACGAAATGGCGCGGGCATGGCGCAAAGCGGGCAAAATCGAGCGCGCGCTGCAGCTGCTCGATCCTCCGCCGACCAATGTCGCTCGTCCGGATCTCATGTGGGACGAGCTTTATCACGCCGCCCGCGAATTGCTCGGCAACGGTGATGTCAGTGCCGCCTATCGCCTCGCCGCCGCACACAATGCCGATACCGGCGATGCCATGGTTGAGGGCGAATGGTTCGCCGGCTGGGTCGCCTTGCGCTATCTCGACGACCCGCAAGTGGCGATGACGCATTTCAGCACGCTCTATAATGGCGCTAAATCAGTCATTAGCAGAACCCGCGCCG
>CAYOYT010000179.1:4465-5684 GCA_964408245.1 uncultured Dongia sp.
CGCCGCTTATTGGATCGGCCGCGCGGCTGAAGCGAAGGGCGACATGGCGGCAGCCACCGATTGGTATCGCAACGCAGCGAAGAACTTGAGTGTCTATTACGGCCAACTCGCCGCTGCGCGGCTCACCGATCCAAAGCATCTGGTGTTGGATAGCGGCATCCGTGCCAGTGCCGCTGAGAAGGCGGCTTTTAATAAGCGCGAAATGGTGCGCGTCGTGCGACTCCTCGGCAAGCTCGGCGAACAGGACCGCGTGCGGCCGTTCATCATGACCATGACTTCGCGCGCGACCAAAGTAACCGATTATGCCTTACTAGCGGGTCTCGCGAAATCAGTGAAGCGCGACGACCTCGCCATCGCCGTCGCCAAGGAAGCACGGCAGAAGGGCTTCGAGCTGTCCGAATATCTGTTTCCAACCATGAAGCTACCGTCTGGCAAGAAACCTGAGCCTGCCTTGGTCCTTGCCATCATCAAACAAGAGAGCGCCTTCGACGCCAAGGTTTCGTCGCCAGCGGGGGCTATGGGCCTGATGCAGCTGATGCCTTCAACCGCGCGGCCGCTCGCCAAGGAACTGGGTGTCAAGAAGATGAAGGTAGCGAGCCTCACGGCAGATCCTTCCTTCAATGTGAAACTCGGCCGGCTTTATCTAGAAAAGCTGATCGATCGCTTCAATGGTTCGTACATCATGGCGGTCGCTGCCTACAATGCTGGCCCCAGTCGCGTACGCGACTGGGTCATCCTCTATGGGGATCCGCGCCGGCCGGAGACTGATGCTATCGATTGGGTCGAGAGTATTCCCTTTGATGAAACGCGTAACTATGTTCAGCGCGTGATGGAGAATCTGCAAATTTATCGCAGCCGCCTCTCGGATAAGGGTGCCAGCATCGCCCTCGAAGATGATCTCAATCGGCCTGCGGTCAACTAAGGACATTGCGTTGACCCAACTCAGTAAGATGATCGTAGAAAAATGAATTACGCTGAAACGCCTCCAGCGAAAACGCCCGCGGCCAAAACGCCCATGGCCAAAACACCCGTGGCCCTGACGCCTGTGGCTGTGACGATCGCTGATCTACATATGGCGGCCAAACGTCTCATGGGCCGCGCCATCGTGACCCCCCTTCTCGACTATCCGATGGTAAGCGAACGTCTGGGGTTCCGCTTACTGATAAAGGCTGAGACATTACAGATCACCGGCTCTTTCAAATTCCGGGGCGCTAGCAAC
>CAYOYT010000180.1:0-5682 GCA_964408245.1 uncultured Dongia sp.
GTCTTCAAGCGCTTGAGATCGGTCTTACCGGTGCCCAGGAGAGGAAGTTCTTCTAGCCGATGCAAATCCGCCGCCTTAGGAATCCAGATCTTCGGCAAGCCTGATTCATTCAGACCTTTCCACAACAGCTCGGACGCCATGCTCTCATCGGCAAGATAGAAGCCTATCAACTTTTCACCCTTGGACGCGTCCGGCACCGCCGTTACATTCGCGCCGTTGATCCCTGGGATGCGCATCATCGCCTCCTCAACCTTGAGATGCGGCACCATTTCGCCGCCGATCTTGGAGAAACGCGATAATCGATCGGTAATACGAATAAACCCATCGTCATCCAGGACAGCAATATCGCCGGTCACATACCAGCCATCCTTGATGACCTCTTCGGTCTTTGCCGGATTGTTGAGATAACCCACCATGCGGCCCGGCCCTTTAAGCAGCAACAACCCCTCCTCGCCTTCGTTCTTATCCGCGAGGGTATCGGGATCGACAATCTTTGCAGCAACGCCAGGCACCGGGTGACCGACCGTGCCTGGCTTGTTGCCCGTCTGATTTTCGCCGACACCCATGGCATTGGGCACATTGACGGAAACGACCGGGCCCATCTCGGTAGCGCCATAGCCTTCCAGCATATCGATCCCGAACTTCTCCTTAAAGGATGCAGCAAGATCTGGACGCAGGCGCTCTGCACCCACCACCACGTGGCGCAAGCTTTTGAACTCTTCGGCCGGAATGGCGCGCAAGTAAGCCTGGCAGAAGGTTGGCGTCGAAATGAGGATTGTCCCTAAATACTTCTTTACCAAGCCGCCGATCGTTTTCGCATCGAGCGGGTTGGCGTGATAGACCACGCCGTTGCCAATCACCAGCGGCAAGCAAAGCGTGCCGGTAAACCCGAAAGAGTGGAAGAAGGGCAGCA
The DNA here is from genome assembly GCA_964408245.1 of uncultured Dongia sp. Taxonomy (GTDB): domain Bacteria; phylum Pseudomonadota; class Alphaproteobacteria; order Dongiales; family Dongiaceae; genus Dongia. The sequence goes on from CAYOYT010000180.1 coordinate 914, forward strand.
CGCCGACGAATTTGTCCTCCTTGGTCAACCACAGAATCTGTGCAATGGCTTCCAGGTTAGAGATGACATTGTGCTGGGACAGCATGACGCCTTTCGGTTCACCGGTCGAGCCAGAACTGAACATGACGGTGCACAGATCGTCGACCGATTGCCCGCGCGGTGTGCCATAACGCAGCAGCAGAGATGTCGGTGTCAGCATCGTGGCGACATACATCAGCGCTTGCACGACCTTGCTTTGCTTAGCGAGCACTTCTTCGATGAACATCATCTCGGCTCGCTCGGCGAGCTTCGCTTTGGCGAGAAATGGTTTTGCAGTCACGATCGTCTTGATACCGCATTGCTTGATGGCCGATTCCATCGCCTCTGTACCAATCGTGAAATTGAGGTTAACTGGAATTTTTCCAGCGAGCATCAGGCCCATATTCACCAGCGCGGCAGCAACGGAACCCGGCAGCAAAACGCCAACCATTTTATCAGCCGGCCTTTCTCGCGAAAACCAGCGTGCAAGCAATCTGGCACCTGTCAAGGCCGCACCGAAACTCATCTCCTTCCTCAGCGAATCCGCCAGCGCCATGCGGAACCAGCGCCTTTTAGCGGATTGGATGAACCGCTTTGCCACGGAATCGGCCGGGTTGCGGCGAACGCGGAATGCTTCGCCCCCCATTTCCAGGAGCTTCTGCCGCACGTTCCAGGCGCGCGCCGTGGGTGGCAGCGGCTTTCCAAAAGTGATAGTGACTGGATAGAAAAAGCGGCTTGGCCATTTCCAAAAGAACTTGCCGTCTTTAAAACTGAAGATCGAACCCCAGACTTGGTCAAGATGGATCGGGATCACCGGCACATCGAGTCCGTCGATGATGCGCTCAAAACCGCGCTTGAAGGGCAGCATATTGCCTGTCCGGCTAATCGCCCCTTCGGCGAAGATGCAGACGACATGACCTTCCTTGAGCTCAGCACGCGCACGCTTCAACGGCTCCAATACCTTGCCGCCGGCGGTAGGGATTGCCCGCATCTGCTTCAGAAATCTGCCCAAGACAGGAATGTTGAAAAAAGGCGCGTAGACCATGAAACGTACAAAGCGCTGCACGCACGAGCCGACCAGCAGGCCATCGACAAAGGACAAGTGATTGCAAACCAGCAAGGCTGGCCCAGTCAGCGGCACGTTCTCGGCACCGACGATGCGGATGCGATAGATGGAATGCGTCAGCATCCACAGCACAAAGCGAATGAAGAAATCCGGCAACAGAAAGAAAATGTAACCGGTCACGATAAAGCTCAGCAGCCCGCCCACCAGAATCACCTGATCTGGTTGCAGCCCCAAGAAGCTCCCCAGCAAAAGATTCGTGCCGAAAGCGATCGCGATGGCAACGAAGTTAAGAAAGTTGTTGGCGCCAATAATACGGCCGCGCGCCGCCATGGCTGATTTCTGCTGCAGCATTGCATTGAGTGGCACGGTATAGAAGCCGGCGAAGAAACCGAGCAGACCCAGGCAGGCCACTGCTGGCCAGGTGCCATCCATGACTACCAGCAGCATAGCCATGACACCCATGCCGACCGAGCCGATCGGCACGAGGCCGAATTCGATCTTGTAGCCGGAGAGGCGCCCAGCTGCCATGCTGCCGACGCCGATGCCGATTGCAACAGAGGCCCAAAGGCCGCCAGTTTCGCTTTCGGTAAGACCGAGCACATGGGTGCCATAAAGCGGAATCGAAATCTGTACCAAAGCAGCAAGAAACCAGAACCAGGAATTGCCGAGCACTGTCAGCATCAACCGCCGATCGGCCATCAGTTCGCGCATACCCGTGCCAATACCGGCCAGCGGATTGAAACTGAAGCGCCGCGGGTCAGTCGGTGCCGGCGAGCGCCCAATCCCAAAGCTGGCCGCCGTGCCGACAATAGCAATGATCAAAGGCACGATACCCATGATCAACGGGTCGTGACTCACCGTCTGATAAAGCGCCCCACCCGCCCAGGTACCAATGATGATCGCGAGGAAAGTGCTCATCTCGATCAGGGCATTGCCGCGCGACAGGTCGGATGACGGCAGCAATTCCGGCAGGCAACCATATTTTGCCGGACTGAAGAAGGTGGAATGAGTGGCGATCAGAAACAGCACCGCCAGCATCATATTTAGGTCCTGGAACCAGAAGGCCCAGAGACCCAGCAGCATGGCGAAAATTTCGACCGATTTCGTAACAATGAGCACCGAACGCTTGGAGAAGATATCGGCGAGCTGCCCCGCATGGCCGGAAAAAGCCAGAAAGGGTAAGACGAAGAGCACGCCGATGATGGTTACATACGTATTGGCGAGCCACCCGTCCGGTTGCTGCGACGCAAGGTCGATTGCGAAGAATGTGACAACATAGCGATAGAGATTGTCGTTCAATGCGCCGAGGAACTGGGTCACCAGCATCCAACCGAAGCCCGGATCCGTTATTAGGCGCATGTAGGAGCGATCGTTCATCTCTTATCCTTCCGAGTTTCTCCTACAAAATCAGGTTTGAACCCCTGCAAAGTCAAGTTACGGCGTGCGAGCCTCGTTCACATTAGGCGCCTTTTCAGCTAGAATTGGCGGATCATGACCGACAAAACGATCATTAGAACGACCTGTCCACGCGATTGTTACGACGCTTGCGGCATAGCCGTCATTAAATCGGCCGATGGCCGCATAAAGGTGCTGGGTGATCCCGACCACGACGTCAGCCGCGGGGCTCTCTGCGGTAAATGCGCCATCGCTTATAACGGCGCCTATCTCGATTCGCAGGCCCGGCTGACTGAGCCGCTTTTGCGCATCGGTTCCAAAGGCAGCCACCAGTACAAGCCTGTTGGTTGGGAAGAAGCCATCGCGATCATCGGTGACAGCTTCAAGGAGATCGCCGCCAGCCATGGACCTGAGGCGATCTGGCATACACATTATACTGGCACCTGCTCGGCCATCGCCGGTGGTTTTCCGCAGCGTTTCTTTCACCGGCTCGGCGCCAGTGAGGTTGATCCTGACAGCATTTGTAACGCCGCTGGGCATGCCGCCCTCACTTACCTCTATGGTACATCGACGAACGGGTTCGATCCACGCATGGCCAAAGATGCGGCCTGCATCCTGGTCTGGGGTGCTAATCCGTCCGCGTCGGCGCCGCATCGGCATAAGTTCTGGCTGAAGGAAACAGAGGCGAAGGTCATCGTCGTCGATCCAGTGCGTCACGACACGGCGGCACAAGCCGATCTCCATCTGCAACCCTATCCCGGCAGCGATGCTGCCCTCGCCTATGGCATACTTTATGTTCTGGTACGCGAGAAGCTCATCGACGAAACATTTATCCACACCCATACGCTGGGCTGGGACGAACTTCAGCCGCAGATCGCAGCCGCAGATCCAGTGACGACCCAGACCAAGACCGGCGTGCCCGCCGCGGATATCGTCGCAGCAGCGAAGATTTATGGCAGCGGTCCGGCTTTGCTATGGCTTGGTCAGGGCCTGCAGCGCCAGCCGATGGGCGGCAATGTCTTCCGCGCGATCGGCTTGTTGCCAGCTGTCACGGGCAATTTCGCAAAGCCAGGGGCTGGCCTGCTCTACCTTAATGGCGGCGCCGCGCGCGGTATCGACGGCGATTATCTAGAGGCGCCGCATCTGCGCCGCAATGAACGACAGACCGTTAGTCATATGGATCTGGTGGAACTGCTGCGCGATCGTGGCCGCGCGCGAGGCCTCGTAACCTGGAACATCAACATCGCCGCATCGAATCCACGGCAGACGGAATTGCGCGACGCCCTCAACCGCGACGACCTCTTCCACGTCGCGATCGATCTCTTCCCAACGGATACCGTGGATCACGCCGATATCATATTGCCGGCTGCGTCCTTCCTGGAATTCGACGATCTGGTCATGTCTTATTTCGATCTCACGGTCTCGGCACAGGCTGCGGCGACAGCGCCCATGGGCATCACTTTACCCAATCAAGAAATCTTCCGTCGGCTAGCACGTGCGATGGAATTCAACGAGCCGGAACTGTTCGAATCAGATGTCGATATTCTCGACAATCTCGCCCGCCAGCTTGGTCAGCGGGATTTTGCAACGCTTAAGCAAGCCGGAACGGTACAGCGCTGGTCGGAACCAATCTTGCAATTTCCCGACCTTACCTTTCCGACGATATCAGGGAAAATCGAGTTCGCAAGCACTGCTGCCGAGGCAGACGGCCATCCACGCATACCGTTGGCCAGCGCCGATGATCGCCCGAACAAGGGCAAGCTGCGCCTGCTCTCGCCAGCATCTCGCTGGCTGATGAACAGCTCCTATCATAACGACCCGAAGATAGCCGCCAAGCTGGGGCCGGAGCATATTACGCTGCATCCGGACGATGCCATAGCACGCGGCCTGACGGCTGGCACAAAGGTCAAGGTCAGCAACGCCGTTGCTACAATTGAGATGATTGTCGATGTGGCACCAATTCTACCACGGGGCGTGGCACTCGCCACCAAGAGCCGCTGGCCCAAGCTCATTCCTGGCGGCTTAAACGTCAATGCCCTCAATCCCGGCACGAAGAGCGATATGGCTGAAAGCTCCAGTGTGCACGGCATTGAGGTTAATGTAACGGCGGCCTGATCAGACCTTCACCCGCTCCATCTTCGGATCGTAAAGTGGCTGGAGGCTAACCTTGGCGGGATAGCGCTCGCAGGCAATCTCGAGCTCATAGGTACCGCTCAACACATCATCGGCACTAACGCCGTTCTGCGGATCTCGCACATAGCCGATGCCAATATTTGTGCCCAGCGTGTAG
>CAYOYT010000181.1:0-5674 GCA_964408245.1 uncultured Dongia sp.
GATCACCCTCGCGTACGCCATCTACCGTCAAGATCCGGTCTTCATCTCTGGACAAGGCATTGGGACCTTCGTGTATGTTCGGAATCTGATCCTCATTCACCGGGCAGACCAAACCAAAAGCCTATCGCGTACAGCCGCGTCTACCACAAGCTAGTCGCCACCATCTTCACCGAACCCGCCGGCTATCTCATACCGGCAGTGTGGAGGTCTTCGAGATTCATTGCAAACCTAACACTGGCTTCAGCTGGTCGTTGTAAGCACAGAACTCCTCAAAGGTGAGATCCGGGTTATCGTTGAACACGACATAGACCCCATCCAGCAGAGGCTGCACCAACGGCACCTTACCGGTAAGCCGCTTGATCACCTCGTCGCGGCCGTAGCCGAAGGCGCGTTGGCAGAGTTCACCGTCCCAAAACTGCGCGACCTCGAGCGTAAAGATGCAGTTATGGCCGTCAGGATCTGCATTAAATTTTTCGATCAGATTACGTCGCTCAGACTGATGCAGATTCGAGTATCTCGAAGAGTGAGATGCAAAATAGCTTACAGCACGGTACCCACGCACAGTATCTATTAACTCTGGAACCCAATATCGCAATACCTTTTGATATTCTTCTGCGCTCAGCTTCTTTATCTCAAACGCAAATTTATCGTCTGAGACTTTATCACCATAGATGTAACGCGCGTCTCTAATGTTGTAAGACCCGTAATGCTTAAGAGACGCATCGGGATATTTTACGCTGTAGTACGCTGACAAGTCACCCTTCTTTCGAATAGGCGCTAACGGCACCTCGGCGTTTTTCCAGGATAGCGGATAGCTCAGAGTAATCATCCGCTGAACACGTTCTTGGTGCAGTTTCTCAATTGATTCGCTTGGGTTGGGCCGCTCATAAACCCATAATTCGACGCGATACTTGCTCATTCTTTTGATCAAGTCGGCCCCGTTCCTTCCACCGTATCTGCATGGATCAAGCGCTTAGCATGATCGCGATCGCCGGTCGTAAACGCGCATGTCATCTCATGCCACTGTATTATAAGTCGTGCGGATTTACTTCAAACCCAATACTGGCTTCAGCCGGTCGTTGTAAGCACAGAACTCCTCGAAGGTCATATCAGGATTATCATTGAACACGACATAGACACCGTCCATCAACGGCTGCACCAAAGGCACCTTGCCAGTAAGACGCTTAATCACCTCGTCACTGCCATAGCCGAGAGCTCTACGACAAACTTCTTCACTCCAGAACTGAGCGGGTTGCAGCGAGAAAATGTTATTACGGCCGTTTAAATCGAAATCACCTTTGGCACGCAGTGCATCAAGCGTTTCTTTATAAAGACCATGATACTTGGTCGCATAGGCGGAGTAAAAGCCGCGTAACAGGTAACCTTGAAATGCTTCAACTAACAAAGGGAACTCACGATGCAGGATAGGCGCATAAAACTCGCCAATCTGATCAATGTCGAAGTGAAGAATTAATTTATCATCATATGATATGTGATCTCCATAAATGTACTTTGATCCTCTATATGCGTATAGACCAGTGACTGTCATCGGCAGCGCCTGGTAGCTTAGCTCATAAGACGCAGAAAGTTCTTTGCCACAATCTGGAGCGGGGGGAATACTCAGATTCCTCCAAGACAATGTGCCTTTTAAACTTTTCATGCGCTCCGCAATAAATGCATGTCGCGATTCAATGGACTCTTCATGCTGTGGAGGCCGATGAATAAAGCACTCAAAATTCCACATGTTCGCTACTCCCTCACAGTGACAAAAACGAGACTGCCAAAGCCATTTGCGTCAATAAAGCTTTGAGCTGCTTCCGCAGCTTTCGCTGATTCAAATTGGTAGTGAAGCTTTAAATCTGGGTTTTGTTCTGCTGCAATTCGCAATCGATTGAGTGTGTCACGAGCTTTGCGTTGTGTCTCTTTACTCCAGATCGCCATCTTAGTTTTTACATCAGTTAGTACCAGCCCAGTATTGTCACCGAACACACTAGCTGCATCGAGCTTGATAAAGGGATAGCCATTGGAATTGGGGTTGTCGTAGTATATCGCCGGTACATGAAACACATCTCTTTCGGCATCATAAATAACGTCCGGATGAGTTTTCATAAACTCTTTTGCTGCTGCCGGACCGCCAGCTTTTTCTTCCACGTAGATTATTCCGCGCGTGGAACGACTTAACTTTCTCGCATCACCCTCCGAATAGACTTTGCTTTTTGCTTCATCAAGCATGGCCCTATAGTTGACTTTGGCGAGCTCAGCGGCTTCATCGACCTTTGATGTCTTTTTGCCTAAATCAGCGATCTGATCGCCAACTTCACTGACAGAATCAAGAAGCTCGTCGCCAATCTTTTTGGCACCTTTGACTGTCGAGCGGTTGGGCGCGCCGGGCACAGGACCTAAAGCTACCAGTCCGTAATCTTTCCATCCCCAATCATCGCCGTTTTCTTTCCAGTCCTTGAAATCAGCAAGCGCACCAGAAATATCTCCAACAAGGGGAATGAAGCCCGTGGCAATCTCAATGCCGGTCCCTACCAGGCCTTGACGTTCCTGCGCTGCGAGTGTCTCGGCCTTCTCAGCTTGAAGCTTGCTGTCATAGGTCTCGCCAAATGACTTGCCGTCCCACCACGATCCGATACTTGTCACTGCTGCTCGGGCTTCGTCGCCATAATTACCGAGCACCGCGTTTACCGCGATACGCCCAATATCATCGGCGCTTTGCTTGTCAGAACTTTCCAGTGCTGACTTCATCGCACCAAATCGGCCGGCCAACATTTGTCCTGCCTGCTGATCTTTTGGCGGGAACGATTTTAATGAGGGGGGTTGCGCAGCATCGCTAGGTGGTCCCGCCACCTGTTGGGCTAGCACCGTTAATGGCTTTTCAACGGCATTATTGTTAGCCGCGCCCTGTGCGATTTTGGCTCGCGCAACCTCCCCCTGCTCCACCCATTCATCCACGCCCGGCATCGCTTTCGCAGCGGCGAGTTGGTCGATTGTTTTGCCGGTGAGATACTTATTGCGGTGATCTCGCGCCGCTTGGCTTTCGATCGTTTTCGGAGTCATCAAGCGGTACTTGCCGTCCGGTCCTTGATAGTGACCGGAATTGGCACCGCCTAAGCCGGATTGGACGATAGCGGTGCTTTTCGCATCCATCTCTTTGCCGAGATGCCAGTTATCCTCGCCGACGCCTTGCTCATAAGACTTGCGACGCCATTTCTGCCGCGCTTCTGGCGATGTGAAACGGAATTGACCGTTCTCCCAAGTTCCAAGAACGGGGTCGTTGTCATTAGCGGGCTGAGAATTGGGGGAAACGAGAGGCGATTTCGGCCGCTCTGCAAATGTTCTGGGCGCCATGCCAATCTCCGCTAAGATTATGTTTTAAACGTAACATAAAATCCGACTTTTGTAAAGAACAAAAATAGAACATTTTATCTAGCATGCTGTTTTGAGTTGAAATTTCCGGCTTGCAGCAAAGAACATGTATTCAGAAAATACGTTTATATAATTGTAATTATTGACTTATTGAGAATATTTAGTTAGCCTGGGGATTTCCAAAAGGAACTCTAATGACTTACCCGCAGCGACAGAGGCATTTACGCATGATCGGGCTTTGGCTCGGGCGGCATGCGCTTGTCCAGCTGCCGGATCTGCCGCCCAGCGGGCCGCTCGAACGCGGCGACATCGAACGCTAGAGCTCTTAAGACTTCCATCATCCCTGAGCTTGATGACGTTCCTGAACGGACCGCGCCCATTGGCGTGCGCCCGCTTCGCCCGCGGCTGTCGATGCTTTCCGACCGGAGTTTCCGATCATGCGCACCTCCCTCTTCCTTTTCATGCCCGCCCTTATCGCCGTCGCCGGTTTCGAGACTGCCCTTGCCCTCGTCTCACCGCTTATTTCCCTGCGGCTCGAAGACGGCGGCGTGTCGACGCCGATGATCGGCTTCATTGCCTCGGCCTATTCCGTGGGTTATCTCGGCGGCACGCAGGTTTGTCGGCATCTCATCCTAAAATTGGGCGCCCGGTGCACCATCGCGCTATTATCGGTGCTTGCGGTAATGAGCCTCGTTGCGCATGCCATTTTGTTCGACGCGCTGTTTTGGCTGGTGCTTTCGGGCTTCTGCGGCTTCGCGATGGCTGGCGTCTATACCATCGCCGAAAGCCTGCTTAATGTGCTGGCGTCACGCGGCAATCGCGGCCGGCTTTACAGCGTCTACATGACAGCGTCGTGGCTGACAGCCGGTGCTTCTCCCATCGCCGTGCTCGCGGAAGGCAGCGGCGGTATCATCAGCTTCATCATCGCCAGCACACTCATCGCTTTTACCACGCTGCCCGTGTTGTTCTCACGACGGGCCGAGTTGCCAGTGCCGACGCATGGCGCGCTAAGCATGGGGCATTTCCGGGCCGTGCCGCCGGTGGCGCTCGCCATCTGCTTTGGCTCGGGCGTGATCAATGGCGGCCTTCACGGCTTACTGCCGAGCTATGCTGTGGAAACCGGTCTCGACAACGGCGATCTCTCCTTGCTGCTGACTGTCGCCGCGATTGCTGGCATCGCTGGGCAATTCCCAATCGGCCATCTGTCAGATCGTGCACGGGAGCGTTTGTCGGTTGCCAAGGGCATCGTCTTCCTTGGCATTCTGTTATGCAGCGGGATGACGCTTTTCGTCGGCAGCGGGCTTTTGACACTCGTGTTGTTCTTCGGCCTGCTCACCGCCGTGATGGCGCCGATCTACGGCATCGGCGCCGCCCTCGCCAACGACCGGCTCGATGGTGGCTGCACGGTGGCGACGACCGGTGCTCTCCTTTTCATCAACGGCATCGGCGGCGCCTTAGGCCCGCTGGGCGCGGGCTTTGCGATGGAAGCATGGGGACCGGTCGGTCTGTTCATCTTCCTGGCGCTCGCCAGCGCTGCCGTCGGCTTGGCGACAGCCTATCATCGTATTCTTGAGCGAATCTGGATCGTCGCACGATGAAACAAGACGGGGTGCAGTTAGATGCACCCCGTTTGCTTCTGTGCCATATGGCAGCTCAACCAATATCGAACTTGACGCCCTGAGCGAGGGGCAGCTGGTCGGAGTAGTTAATGGTATTGGTAGCGCGGCGCATATAAGCCCTCCACGCATCCGATCCACTCTCGCGGCCACCGCCCGTTTCCTTTTCGCCGCCGAAGGCACCACCAATTTCAGCACCCGAAGGACCGATATTAACGTTGGCAATACCGCAATCCGACCCAATGGCCGAGGTAAAGCACTCCGCTTCGCGCACGTCACGGGTGAAAATGCAAGAAGAGAGACCCTGCGGCACGTCATTTTGCAAACGAATGGCATCGGCAAAATCCTTATACTTCACCACGTAAAGGATCGGCGCGAAGGTCTCATGCATCATGACCGCACTTTGCTTCGCCATCTCAACAATGGCGGGCTTCACATAATAGCCGCCGGAACATCCAGAAACACTGACACGCTCGCCGCCAATGACCTTCGCACCGTCATTTTTTGCCTGCTTCAGCGCGCGCTGCATCGCTTCGAACGCGGCGGCATCAATCAGCGGACCGATGAGGGCTTTGCCTTCCAACGGATTGCCAATTGGCACCCGGCTGTAGAGCTTCTTCAGACGCGGTAGAAGCTTTGGGTAAATATCTTCATGGACAATCAAACGGCGCAGCGAGGTGCAACGC
>CAYOYT010000182.1:0-5671 GCA_964408245.1 uncultured Dongia sp.
AACTTGCTTACAGGGATGGGTGATCTTGGAGCGGATCATCGGTTTGGTGCTGCGATCCTGATGCGTGGTGTAGCCCCAGGCGAAACGACCCTTGACGCAGGAATGGCCGTGATTGGCCTCGCCATCCTTATAGGGAACCATGTTGACCACTTCGGTACCGCGCATCTCGGCCTTGAAGGAGCAGCCCACACCGCAATAAGCGCAGGTGGTGACAACGGAATGCTCCGCCTGGCCAGCCTCGATCACGGTCTTTTCCATCAGCGTCGCCGTCGGGCAGGCCTGGACACACGCGCCGCAAGAGACACATTCGGACCCGAGAAAGCTCTCTTTCATACCGGGAGAAACGGTTGAGGCGAAACCGCGGCTGTCGATGGTAAGAGCGAAGGTACCCTGTACTTCCTCGCAGGCGCGTACGCAGCGCGAACAGACAATGCATTTCGAGGCATCGAAGGTGAAGTAGGGATTGCTCTCGTCTTTCTTGACTTCAAGATGATTGGCGCCCTTGAAGCCATAGCGAACCTCACGCAAGCCCACCACCCCTGCCATGTCCTGCAGCTCACAATTGCCGTTCGCGGGGCAGGTCAAGCAATCCAGCGGGTGATCGGAAATGTACAGTTCCATGATATTGCGGCGGAGCTTGGCAAGCTTGCCGGTCTGCGTCCAAACCTTGAGGCCGTTTTCGACCGGCGTCGTGCAGGAAGCCGGCGTCCCCCGGCGCCCTTCGATCTCGACCGCGCAGAGGCGACAGGAACCGAAGGCTTCGATGCTGTCGGTGGCGCAAAGCTTCGGCACCTTTGTGCCCATCTCGGCGGCGGCACGCATGATCGACGTGCCCTCTGGCACGGTCACGTCCTGCCCGTCGATGGTAAGTGTCACCATCTTGGTGGAGAGCCGGATGGGTGTGCCGTAATCAGTTTCCTTGATCAGCATGTTATTCTCCTCACTCGGCCGCAGCTTTGACCGGTGAACGATTAAAATCTTCAGGGAAGTGCCGGACAGCACTTTGTACCGGGAAGGGCGTTAAACCACCCAGCGCGCAGAGCGAGCCATCGAGCATGGTGTCACAGAGGTCGGCCAGCAATTCCATGTTCGCCTGCCGGTTCTCGCCGATTCGGATGCGGTCGATCACCTCGACGCCGCGCGTCGAGCCGATGCGGCAGGGCGTGCACTTGCCGCAAGATTCGACAGCGCAGAATTCCATCGCGAAACGAGCCTGCAGCGCCATATCAACGCTGTCGTCGAAAACGACGATGCCGCCATGGCCCAGCATGCCCTTGGCAGCCGCCATGGCTTCGTAATCGAGCGGCGTGTCGAGCAGCGCCTGCGGGAAATAGGCGCCGAGCGGCCCGCCTACCTGCACGGCGCGGATTGGTTTACCCGATGCGGTGCCGCCACCGAATTCCTCGATCACTTGCCGGAGCGTGATACCGAAGGCCTTCTCGACGAGACCGCCGCGTTTCACATTGCCGGCTAGCTGCAGCGGCATCGTGCCGCGCGAGCGACCCATGCCGAAATTCTTATAGAAAGCGGCGCCCTTGTCGAGAATGGTCGGTACCGCCGTAAAAGACAACACGTTGTTGATGACGGTCGGCTGGCCAAACAATCCCTTGATCGCCGGCAGCGGCGGCTTCGCACGCACCATGCCGCGCTTACCTTCAAGGCTTTCTAGCAGCGATGTTTCCTCGCCGCAGATGTAAGCACCGGCCCCTAAGCGCAGTTCCAGATGAAAAGCCTTGCCCGATCCCGCCACATTGGCGCCGAGATAACCCTTGTCCGTGGCTGCGTCGATCGCCTTCCGCATTTGAGTGAAAGCCACCGGATATTCGCTGCGGATATAAACGAAGCCCTTGGTTGCGCCGACGGCAAGGCCCGCAATGGTCATACCCTCAATGAGAAGAAAAGGATCGCCTTCCATGATCATGCGATCGGCGAAGGTGCCGCTATCGCCTTCATCGGCATTGCAGACAATGTATTTCTGCGTTGCCTGCAATCCCAGCACGGTCTTCCATTTGATCCCGGTTGGGAAACCAGCCCCGCCACGGCCGCGCAGGCCAGATTCTGTTACCGCTGCGACAATCTCCTCGCCGTTCATCGCGATCGCGTTCTTCAGGCCACGATAGCCATCATGCGCGATGTAATCGTCAATATCGGTGGGATCGGTAATACCGCAGCGGGCGAAAGTAACGCGCTCTTGGTTCTTGAGATAAGGCAGATCTTCCGGCCGGCCCATATAAAGAGGGTGCTTGCCGCCGTTCAGAAAATCGGCGTCGAAAAGCGAGGTGACATCCTCAGGTGTCACCGGGCCATAGGCGATGCGGCCAGTGGGTGTTGCCACCTCGATCATCGGTTCTAGCCACAGCAAACCGCGGCTGCCGTTACGGATAATCTTCAGGTCGCTCTTGCGGGTCAAGGCCGTCGCTTGGATAGCTTTGAGTACCTCCTCCGCACCACAGGCAAGAGCTGCCGAATCGCAGGGGATATAGAGTGTTGTCGCCATCAACGCAGCTCCCGCGCGAGCTGATCGAACTTTGCCGGCGACATGCGCGCATGCAGCTTGCCATCGACCATCATCGAGGGTGCGATGGCGCACAGGCCAAGGCAGTAGACGGCTTCGAACGTGATGCGCTTGTCTGTCGTCGTGCCGCCCAGCTCGACACCGAGGTGCCGCTTCACATGCTCTTCAAGATCGCGCCCGGCCATGGACTGGCACGCCTCGGCGCGGCAGATCTTCACGACATGCCGCCCGGCCGGTTGTTTGCGAAAATCGTGATAGAAGGTGAGGACGCCATGCACTTCGGCACGGGACAGGTTCAGCTCGTCGGCGATCACCGGCACGATGCTGGCATCGACATAGCCGAATTCGTCGTTGAGGGCGTGGAGGATGGGCATCAAGGCGCCCTCCAAAGATTTCTTCTTCTGGACGATGCTCAAAGCGGCATCTTGATCCCATGATTTGGCGACAGCTAACCCCGACATTATACGTCCTTCCGGTGACCGGCCCAGTGACCGGCTTGGTCATGGAACCCAGAATGGGGTTCTCGATGCCGATCCTGATGTCCTTAAAGCGACATCCGATAAGTAATCCACCACCGTGACATCGGATTCAAATCCGTCACGGTTATGAGCTAATAAACAGAATTTATCAAACTCGATAATGATCGCCTATCAAGCGGCACGCCTACCGTGCTTAAGCACCCAGCGCGAGAAACGGATCTGCGTAAATTATCTTTCCTTTTCGGCCTCTTAGCAGGCCTTTCGATAATTCCAGCGCCATCAAATAAGGACCGGCGAAAGGGGTTTTGAAACCCTCGGCGAGGCGCGCTGAGAAGCCAAAACGCTCGTAAAAACTGGGCTGACCGAGGACGACAACCGCCTGCCACCCATGTTGCGCTGCAGCGACAAGCCCGGCCTCTGTCAAAGCAGTACCGATGCCTCTTTTCTGCCACGCCGGATCGACGGCAAGCGGCGCCAGCGCCAACCCCTTGATCGTCTCATCATCGATCTCAATCATTAAGGGGCTGAACAAGATATGACCACGAATGGCGCCGTCCACGCGCGCAATAAGCGACAAACTGGCGAGGTCGGCGCGATGGAGATCGGCGACCAATTTACCTTCATGGGGCGTGCCGAAGGCGGCGTCATGCAGTTTCATGATGACCGGTAAATCGGCCGATGTTGCGGCATTGATATCCATCCATGAAATATAAGCGTCTGCCGCTCTGTGCCAAGCTTAAGATAGTCTCGTCGTAACGAATCCTGTTGAAAGGTTGGGCAGCATGCATCTTGCTCTGTTGCAGCCACGTTCGCATTTGGGCGATCCGCAAGGGCAATTCACCACCTTGGCTCATGCCGCGCGGAAACTTGCTGGGCGTGCTGATCTGCTTGTCACGCCAGAGCTCTTCATGTCTGGCTATCGCTTGCCGGCGGCGCGGCTGCACGCGCTAGCTGAGTCTCGGGACGGGCCTTTTTCCAAACAGGTCGCGGCATTAGCGCAAGAGACAGGCGTTGCCATCCTTTACGGCTTTCCTGAACGTGACGTGGACAGCTTTTATAATGCGGTAAATGTCTTCTCCGGGACCGGCCAGCCTGTCGCCCATTATCGCAAGATGCTGCTGCCGTCTGCGGACGAACGTGCGGCTTTCAAGACAGGCGATGAATTGCTCACCTTCAACCTTGCTGGCTTCAGCATCGCACCGCTCATTTGTTATGACATCGAGTTCCCGGAGAATGTCCGTGCCAGTGCGCTGGCGGGTGCCGATATCGTTATTGCGCCAACAGCTCTGCGACAGCATTGGGCGCCGATAGCGGAAATGATGATCCCGGTGCGCGCGCTGGAAAATGGTGTTTTTGTCGCTTATGCCAATTGGGTTGGGTGTGAGGCCGATTGGCATTATGCGGGCCTTTCTTGCATTTGCGGCCCAGATGGAAAAGACCTCGCGCGGGCCGGATCTGAAGCACAAATCATTATGGCAACCCTCGATAAAAAGGCGATCGGCCACGCCCGGGGAAAATTGCCCTACCTGTGTGATGTACTTGCAAGTCGGGATGCCGGCGTTTTATGACACGTGCCACCTTCTCATGTTCTTGCAATCGATTGTCACATGTCTTATCCACTGACGCCCACGCAACTCACCCCGATTATCACGGAACTAGCGATCTCCGCTTTGCCGCGCTGGAATCTCAACGGCGCGCACGCGGTCTTGATCAATCATTCGGAAAATTGGACGTATCGCGTTGAGTTGACGGATGCACCGCGGCCGCTGATCCTGCGCGTGCATCGGGCGGGTTATCATTCGCTGAATGGCATCCGCAGCGAGCTTGCCTGGATGCGCGCGTTGCAAGCGGAAGCGGGCGTGAAAACGCCGCAAGCCATTCTTGGCAGAGACGGTCTCGACATTCAGATCGTTTCGCATCCTGCTTTGGAAAGCCCGCGCCATTGTGTGCTGTTCGAATTCATCGATGGCGTCGAGCCGCCGCAGGACAATCTCATCGCACCGTTTCGGCAATTGGGTGAAGTAACAGCGCGCTGTCATGCCCATGCCGAAACATGGACGCGCCCGGCCTATTTCGATCGGCTCGCCTGGGATTTCGAACATTCCGTGGGCGCGCAGCCGAATTGGGGCGATTGGCGCCGTGGCCCAGCCTGCACGCCGGAACGCGCAGATGTAATTGGACGCGCGGTCACTCTTCTCGAAAAGCGCCTTGCTGCCTTCGGTCAGGCGCGGGACCGTTACGGATACATTCACGCCGATTTCCGTCTCGCCAATTTGCTGCTGCATGAAGGCGATGTTCGCGTGATCGATTTCGACGACAGCGGTCTGAGTTGGTTTCTCTACGACGCCGCGACCGCGGTCAGTTTCTTCGAAGATCGTGCCGATGTGCCGGAATTGATGGAAGCCTGGAAGGAAGGCTATCGCCGACGCCGTGTTTTATCGCTGGCGGACGAAGCGGAAATCGAAAGCTTTATATTGCTCAGACGACTGACGCTCCTCGCCTGGATGGGTTCGCATGCCGAAACCGACCTCGCCCGCGCGCAAGGCCCAGGCTATGCCGAGGGAAGTGCCCGCTTGGCGGAGAGATATCTTTCGCATTTCGGCTGACGCTGCCTTGCACTGTTGAGCATCCGTCTCCATGCCCCAGCCGTGTGTATCGATGGTAGAAAGTTAAGTAG
>CAYOYT010000183.1:0-5661 GCA_964408245.1 uncultured Dongia sp.
ATCAGCCCAGATCCAGGCGTTCGACCGCTCGGCATTATTGCTTGGGCGATGATGGCGTTTGCCTATTTGCCGACTTTGGTTAACTACCGTCGATCACCGCTCTGGGCGCCTTTTCTGCCGCTTGTCGCTGTGTTCTACACGCTGGCCACCACCGCATCGGCCGTCCGTTATTGGACCGGCAAGGGCGGGCAATGGAAGGGTCGCGCGCAAGCCGAGCATATCAAAAAGAGCGCGATATGAACGTCCAAGCTTCCAAGATCGCAACGCCTTCCGGCAAGAATGCGTCGAGTGAAAATTTCCCAGTCGGCTCAGCACTCATTCGCGCAGATCTGCGCCCCCATGTACATGCGTTCTATCGCTTCGCTCGGATGGGCGACGATATCGCCGACAATGCGGCACTGTCGCCAGACGACAAGGTGGCGCGTCTTGACATGATGGAGGCGGCACTTCTCGATCCGTCGCGCGAGGATATTCGCGAGGCGGCCGATTTGCGCCGCTCACTGGCGGCAACACATGTGTCGTCGATCAATTCGACCGAGCTTCTGAAAGCCTTCCGTATGGATGCCACCAAGCAGCGCTATGCCAATTGGGATGAGTTGATGCTTTATTGCCGCTATTCAGCGGCCCCAGTCGGTCGACAACTCCTGGACCTGCACGGTGAACCGGCCGCTGCGCGCGGACCTTCGGATGCACTCTGCGCGGCTTTGCAGGTCATCAACCATTTACAGGATTGTGGTGTCGACTATCTGGAAATGGATCGGGTTTATTTTCCTCAAGACCATCTCAGTCATCAGGGAGCAGAGACCAAGGATCTTGCGTCACGCCGTTCCAGTGCCTCGGTCACCAAAGCTTTAAACGATGCGCTCGACAAAACCGATGACTTAATGGTCGACGCGCGGCAACTGCCAGGAAGGCTGCGCGATTTTCGCCTGCGCGCTGAATCGGCCACCATTGTTCGTCTTGCCGACAAGATGATCGCTCAGTTGCGGCATAACGATCCACTGGCCAAGCGTGTTAAGCCGACAAAGATATTCTTTCTGACCGCGATGCTGGAGGGCGTTTTTTGGGCTCTGTTCGCGCGGGGAAAATGATGGACAACGCAGAGGCCATTGCCGCGCAGGTCAAGGCATCCGGTACATCTTTTTACGTCGCGATGCGCTTATTGCCGGAATCGCGGCGCGATGCCATGTTCGCGATCTATGCCTTCTGTCGCGAGGTCGACGACATCGCCGACGAAGAGGCGCCGCAGAATGATAAGCAAAGGCGGCTGGCGGAATGGCGCTCCAAGATCGATCGCCTCTATGCCGGCTCGCCCACGGGCGCGATCTCACTGGCATTGTTGAAGCCCATACGCGACTTTAAACTAAGGCGCGAGGATTTCATCGCCGTTATCGACGGTATGGAGATGGACGCGACCGATACGATCCAGGCGCCGGACATGGCGACGCTTGATCTCTATTGCGATCGCGTCGCGTCGGCTGTTGGGCGTCTGTCTGTGCGGGCCTTTGGCGCCAGCGAGGCGATCGCTGACGATGTCGCCTATCATCTGGGTCGCGCATTGCAGCTAACGAATATCCTGCGCGATATCGAGGAGGATGCCAGTCGTGGTCGCCTTTATCTACCGCGCGATCTGTTGGCGAAGCATGGTATTGAAAGTCGGGATCTGGCTGTGATCCGCGCGCATCCTCGTCTGTTGCTCGTTTGTCGCGATCTGGCGACTATGGCGAAGGATCATTTTGCCAAGGCCGATGCGGCGATGCGCCAGTGCGCTAAAGGCCCGATGCGGCCGGCGCGGATCATGGGTGCGGTTTACGGGGCGTTGCTCGACAAACTGATCGCCTGGGATTGGCGCGATCTCACCACTGAAATCCGCGTGCCGAAATGGCGCAAGATCTGGCTGGCCATCCGTTATGGCTTCTTCTAATCCCAAAGAGATAGGCCGCGTCCATGTCATTGGCGCAGGGCTCGCTGGCCTAGCAGCAGCGACGCGCCTTGCTCGCGCTGGACGGCAGGTAACCCTTTATGAAGCAGCACAGCAAGCCGGTGGCCGCTGCCGTTCTTATGAGGATGCAGAACTCGGCTGTCGCATTGATAACGGCAATCATCTCATCGTCAGCGGTAACGCCGCGGCCATGGCTTATATTTCCGAGATTGGCGCCGCTTCCACCTTCGCAAGCCAAGACAAGGCTATCTATCCCTTTATTGATCTTGCGACCGCCGAGCGCTGGTCGGTGCGGCCAACAGAAGGGCTGATGCCGTGGTGGTTATTACTCCCAAGCCGGCGTGCCAAGGGAACCTCGTTGCTCGACTATCTCGATGCGGGACGCTTGGCGCGCGCTGACGAAAACGCCATCGTCACCGATATTATCGACAAACGGAAGACGGCTTACCGCCGTCTTTGGGCACCGCTTTGCGTGGCGGCGCTTAACACTGCGCCAGAAGAAGCATCAGCGCGACTTCTCGGCCGCTTGTTCCGGGACACGTTCGGTCAGGGAGGGGCGGCCTTGCATCCGCTTTTTCCGCATGAAGGTTTATCGGAAAGCCTTGTCGATCCGGCCTTGGCGCAACTCATTGCTAAAGGCGCCGCTGTGCAATTCGGGCATCGCTTGCGCGCGCTCAAATTCGCGGCAGACGTAGCGACGCATCTCGATTTTGGTAAGACCGAAGTTGCCTTGGGCGCAGGCGACGAGGTGGTGCTGGCGGTGACGGCGCCGGTGGCGGCGGATCTGCTGCCAGATCTCACCGCGCCAGATGCTTTTCGTGCCATCGTCAATGCACATTTCCGCTGGCTCGGAAACATGCCGCCGCAGCCCTTTATCGGCGTGATCGGCGGGACTGCCGAATGGGTTTTCGCGAAACAGGGCATCCTGTCTACGACCACCTCGGCGGCAGAACCTATCATTGATTTACCGGCCGAAGAATTGGCCGCACGGTTATGGCGCGACGTGTCTGCGGCCTGCGATCTCGGCAACATCACTCTGCCGCCTTGGCGTGTGGTGAAGGAGAAGCGTGCAACGTTTGCAGCGACGCCTGGACAATTGCGCCGTCGCCCTGGACCGAAAACACGGTGGTCCAATCTAGTTCTTGCCGGCGATTGGACGAATACCGGCTGGCCTTCGACAATTGAGGGCGCTATCCAATCCGGCTTCAGCGCGGCGGCGACACTGGCGGCGTGAGCTTTCGGCCGCTTCAGCGTTTCTAGTCTGGCAAAGTAGAGCAAAAGGTTTGATTTTACAGGGTTATAAAAGCGTCGCTCGCCGATTTGGTGATACTTTCAATCACTGAAAGTGACGCGTATACTCCGCCCAATCTCACTCAAGACGAGGATTTTGTCATGACCAATGCTGCCATGAAAGTGCAGAAAGCCGTTTTGCCGATTAAAGATCAGAGCCTATTGCGGGAGCAGTGCTTTATCAACGGCCAATGGGTCAATGCGGATTCCGGGAAGACGATCGACGTTACCAATCCGGCGACAGGTGAGGTGCTCGGGACGATTCCGAATATGGGTGCCGCAGAGACAAAGCGCGCCATCGAGGCCGCCAACGCCGCTTGGGGTCCGTGGCGTAAGAAGACCGCCAAGGAGCGCTCGAACATCCTGCGCAAGTGGTTCAACCTGATGATGGATCATCAAGAAGACCTGGCCATTATCATGACAGCCGAGCAGGGTAAGCCGCTGGCGGAATCGAAAGGTGAAGTGGCCTATGCCGCGTCCTTCATCGAATGGTTCGCGGAGGAAGCTAAGCGCGTCTATGGTGACGTCATTCCAGCCCATCAGGGTGACAAGCGCATCGTCGTCACCAAGGAACCAGTGGGCGTTGTCGCAGCCATTACGCCATGGAATTTTCCGGCAGCGATGATCACGCGCAAGGCGGCGCCGGCTCTCGCCGCCGGTTGCCCGGTCGTGTTGAAGCCAGCGACCCAGACGCCTTTTTCAGCGTTGGCGCTTGCGGCGCTTGCCGAGCGCGCGGGTTTGCCAGTTGGCCTCTTCAGCGTGGTGACTGGGTCGGCCACCGCTATTGGCGGCGAGATGACCAGCAACCCGATTGTGCGAAAAGTGACGTTCACCGGCTCGACTGAGATCGGCAAATTGCTGATGCAACAATCGGCCACCACCGTGAAGAAAACCTCGATGGAGCTTGGCGGTAATGCGCCCTTCATCGTCTTCGAAGATGCCGATCTCGACGCCGCGGTCGAGGGTGCGATCATGTCGAAGTTCCGTAATACGGGTCAGACCTGCGTTTGTGCCAACCGCATCTATGTTCAAGACAAAGTCTATGACACTTTCGTCGAGAAGCTGAAGATTGCCGTAAGTAAGCTGAAGATTGGCGACGGCCTGAAAGGCGAAACGCAGCAAGGTCCGCTCATCGATATGAAGGCAGTCGCCAAGGTTGAAGAACACATCGCCGATGCGACCTCGAAAGGTGCCAAGATTGTCGCCGGGGGCAAGCGTCATTCACTTGGCGGCTCGTTCTTCGAACCCACGATCTTGACCGACGTCACGTCGAAGATGGCTGTGGCGAAGGAAGAAACCTTTGGCCCGCTGGCACCCTTGTTCCGCTTTAAGACTGAAGAAGAAGTGGTGCAAATGGCCAATGACACTGAATTCGGCTTGGCCGCCTATTTCTATAGCCGCGATCTTGGCCGTGTGTGGCGCGTGGCCGAACAAGTTGAATACGGCATTGTCGGTATCAACACGGGCATTATCTCGACCGAAGTGGCGCCCTTTGGTGGCGTAAAGGAGTCGGGCACCGGTCGTGAAGGCTCGAAATACGGTATCGAGGACTATCTCGAAATTAAGTATATGTGCATAGGCGGCATCTAACGCCTTTCATATCAAAGCTATTGATGAGCGACCCCGCTCCTTGCGTCAGCAGAGAGCGGGCTTCTTTTTTCGTACAATATGTAGTTGTCAGAGCGTATTCGCTCAGCCGAGCGGCGCGTCCTTGAGGCGTACCATTGCTTCAGTCTTGCCAAGGATTTCCATGACTTCAAATATGGGTGGCGATTGCGTGGAGCCGGTCAGTGCGGCACGCAGTGGCTGAGCCGCGGCACCAAGCTTTACTCCGACGTTTTCTGCAAAGGCCCGGGCCTTCTCTTCCAGCGCGGCTGATTGCCAAGTGTCAGCACGGTCATAGGTCTCGATTAGTTTCGGCATCAGCGCCACGGTTTCCGGCGTCTGCAGGATTGCCTTCGCCTTGTCGGTGAAGGGCAGGGGCCGTGTTTGGATATAAAAGCCGGCATTCTCGGCCAGTTCCTTGAGGTTCTTGGCACGGCTTTTCAGACCCGGCATAGCGCGCGTCAGTAATGCGACATTGGCCGTATTGCTCGCTTGACCCAGACGATTGGCCACGACCTTTGCAAGTTCTGCATCATCGGCCTGGCGTATGTAATGGCCGTTAAGATTGTCGAGCTTGGCGAAATCGAAACGCGAAGGTGAGCGGCCGATGCCGGAAAGCTCGAACCACTCGATCGCCTGCTCGGTTGAAATGATCTCGTCGTCGCCATGGCCCCAGCCAAGGCGCAGTAGGTAATTGCGCAAAGCTGCGGGAAGATACCCCATGTCGCGATAGGCTTCGACACCCAGTGCACCATGACGCTTCGACAGCTTCGCGCCGTCCGATCCATGGATAAGCGGGATATGGCTGAAATGTGGCGCTGCCC